>NZ_JABXWS010000113.1:0-75699 GCF_015594425.1 Novosphingobium sp. HR1a | reverse complement strand
TACGAATGCGTCTACCTCCATGCCTTCGAGACCGGTTCGGAGCTGAAGGCTGGTCTTGCTCGATGGATTACCTATTACAACACCCAGCGTCCGCACTCGAGCCTTGCCGGCAGAACGCCGGCCGAGGCCTATCGACGGAACGGGCAATCAGATCATGGGGGGCATGCCCCCCATGATCTGATGATCAAGCAGGCGGCATGAACGACAACCGGGTTTAGCTTAACTCAGCCGCCAAACTGTCCAAGAAGGCGGAACCACCTCAAGCTTCCTCATTTTGGATGCCTTGGACTGGCCGATTGCGGACTGGCCGCTCGCGGTATTTGGAACCATGAAGTTGACACTGTTTCGAGGCGTCCTAATCGCGTGCAGCTTATCTCAAAGCTTTCGACTTTGGCTGATGGGGTCTGGATCGCATCAAGAAAAACGAATTTCTCCGCGCTCTGTTGAAACAGATACTAGCGATGGGGCTGGACCGACAGCAACCCTGGATCGTCGCCGACGAAACATATTAACAAACAAATGTCGAATAGGAATTTTAGTTTCCTCTTGACCTCGCGTCACTGTTGCGATTTCCCAGTGGACGGGAAACGACCTGAGGTGCAGAGATGGTAAGAACGCGACGGTCATCGTTTTTGGCTATTACACTGGTCTTGTGCCTCGGTGCCTGTGGTACGGTCCCCCGTGGCCAGCCCGGTTCTGCATATTCTGCAAAAGCGGAAGCAGGCCTCTATGCAGGCTTCCTCATGCCACCGACAACGGCCCGGCCGTGGGTCTGGTGGCACTGGATGAACGGCAATGTCGATGCGGCGCAGGCCGAAGCCGATATCGACTGGATGGCACAAACGGGCATTGGCGGCGTCTTCCAGTTCGAGGGCGGTCTGGGCGCGCCCAAGCAAGTCGATGTACTGCAGCCTTTCATGGCACCCGGATGGAAGGATGTGCTGAAGCGCAGCCTGGTCCGCGCCCATGGCCGGGACATGCAGTTCGGCATCGCCACGTCCCCGGGCTGGAGCGCAACGGGCGGGCCCTGGGTACGGCCTGCTGATGCGATGAAAAAGCTGGTGTGGAGCGAGGCCGAAGTACGGCACGGGCAGACGATCCGCCTGCCCATGCCGCCCGACGTTTCCGGTCCCTTCCAGGATGTTGCCAGTGGCGAGACGGACGGCGCCGAGCGGTTCTATGCCGATGTGGCGGTCGTCGCTTACCCCTCGGTTGAAAGCCCTCGAATTCCGGTCATGGTTTCAGGCGTCGGCAAGGACAGTGCCGCGCTGCTGCGCGATGGGCGGTACGCGGATGGCGCGCAACTTGTTGGCAATGCGAAGGGCATCGCGCATCTGACCTATGACTTGGGCGCGCCGCAAGTCGTGCGAGCGATGCGGCTCGGACTTCCGGCACCCCATGGCTTTGGAACTCCGCAGCCGGCCACCGCCAGACTAGAGGCCAGCGACGACGCGATCGAGTGGCGCTTGGTCGCATCCCTGCCAGCATCGAGCGCCCCTGTGCGAACCGCGAGTTTTCCAGCCCGGCGTGCGCGCTATTTTCGGGTTACGCTGGCGCCCGATCCCGCTCCCGGGTTCACCGATCGGCTGACTTATGCCCCCGGGGCTCAACGCATACCATTTCCCAAGCCAGATGGCCGCTACACCGTCACCGAATTCAGCCTCTGGGCCAATCCTCTGATCAGTGCAGCCGAGGAGAAAGCAGGCTTTGCCGCCGCGCCGGACTACACCGCGTTGGATAATCCTAGCGATGGCGTCGGCATCGATCCTGCCAGCGTGATCGACCTGACGAAGCGAATGAAGCCCGATGGCACGCTCGATTGGCAGCCGGGGGATAGCCGCAACTGGACGGTCCTGCGTTTCGGCATGGCGCTGACGGGCCACCACAATGGCCCTGCGCCGAAGGAGGCGACCGGCCTCGAGGTCGACAAGCTCTCGGCCCCGCGGGTCGAGGCCTATCTGCGACACTATCTGGAGCTTTACGACGAAGCGCTGGACGGCGCGGGTAAGATCAATGCGCTGCTGAGCGACAGCATAGAGGCTGGTGCCCAGAACTGGACCGACGATCTGCCGCAGCAATTCGCTACCCGTCAGGGCTACGATCTCACCCACTGGCTGCCGGCTTTGGCGGGGCGCGTCGTTGGCGATGCGCGGCGGTCGGACGCTTTCCTTTCGGATTTCCGCATGACGATCGCCGATCTGATTACGCAGGCCCACTATGGCACGATCGCGCGGATCGCGCGCGAAAAGGGTATGACCTACACCGCCGAAGCGCTGGAAGATCATCGCCCGCAATTGGGTGACGATCTGGCGATCCGGGCGCAGGCGGATATTCCGGCCGGCGCGATGTGGTGGTTCAAGGGCGGCGAACCGCCCAAGCCGACCTATGAAGCCGACGTGAAGGGCGCCGCTTCGGTGGCGCATGTGCTGGGCCGCCCGGTCACGGCGGTAGAGGCGCTGACGACTTTCGGCCAGCCCTGGGCCCTGTCGCCTGCCGATATGCGCGCGGCTGCGGACCGGGCGCTGGTGCTGGGCGGCAACCGGCTGATGCTGCACAGTTCCGTGCATCAGGCTGCCGGGGCACAGGCATTCCCGGGCCTCACTCTGATCCCGATGCTGGGCCACAATTTCAACCGCAACGAGGCCTGGGCTTCCATGGCGCAGAGCTGGACCGGCTATCTCGCGCGGACGCAGTATCTTTTGCAGCGGGGGCGCGCAGAGACCCCGATCGCGCTTTTCATTGGCGAGGAGGCGCCGGTAACCGGTCTTTACGGCGAAGGTATGCCTTCGGTCCCGGCCGGGTTCGACTATGATTTCGTGGACCGATCGCTGCTCGATGCACTGACCGTTGCGGACGGGCGGCTGCAGAACCGCTCCGGCAATGCCTACGCGCTGCTCTATCTGGGCGGCAGCAGCACGCGGATGAGCTTGGCGATGCTGGAAAAGCTCGCCGTGCTTGCAGAACAGGGTGTGACCATTGCCGGCCGACGCCCGGAGCGTTCCGCGCGCCTTGCCGACGATCCGGGGGCCTTTGCCCGGCGGGTTGGGCAAATCTGGTCGCGGCCCAACGTGATTGCGGCGGATAGCCTGGATGATGCGGTGCGGCAGGCCGGGCTGAAGCCGCAGTGGACCCTGGACGGAGAGGGCGCCGCCGATGTCGCGGTCCAGCACCGGATCACGCCAGAGGGTGAGGTCTATTTCCTCGTCAATCGGGCGGCGCGCAGCTTCGATGGCCGCATGGAGGTCCGGGCCGCCGGGCAGGCACAGTGGTGGGATGCCGTATCCGGCGACCGCGCGATTGCGGAGCGATCATCCGCGCAGGGCGAGGGGGCGTTGGCCGTCCATCTTGGCGCCAATGAAAGCCGCTTTCTGGTGGTTGCGGACAAGGCCGAGCCCGTGCCGCGTTATGGAGCCGCGCAAACCGTGGCGCGGGCCGATAGCCACTGGTCCGTCCTGCTCGAAAGCCGCGGCTTGCCGGACCGCGAACTGACGCTCGACAAGCTGGAGTTCCTGAACACTTTGGCCGGTGCGAAGGACTTTGCCGGGACCGCCCATTATGTCGGCAGTCTCACCGCCCCCGCAAGCGACGCATCGTGTCGTAAGCCGCGCTACTGGCTCACCCTGGGCGACGTGGCGGAGGTGGCGACGGTGCGGATCGGCGGGCAGTCGGTCGGCACGGTCTGGGCGAAGCCGGGCCGGGTCGAGGTGACCCAGGCGCTTCAGACCGGCCGCAACCACCTTGAGGTCGACGTCGCGACGACCTGGGTGAACCGGCTTGTCGCCGCCGGTCGCGAGGCGCCGGATACGCCCGCCGGGCAATACTACGCCGGGGATACGCCGACGCGGCCCACCGGTCTTGCCGGGCAGGTGACGCTTGAGCGCCGCTGCCCGGCCTGACTTTCAGCAGCGCGTCAGAGCCGCAGGACGAGACGGTCGCCCGCGCACCGTGATACGCATACCATCATGGTGTCGCTGGCGGCCCGCTCCTCGCGCGTGAGCACGGAATCGCGGTGCAGGATCTCGCCCTCGACCACGCCGACCTCGCACGATCCGCATGTCCCCTCCTGACAGGTGGACAGCACCCGCACCCCGGACTGGGTCAGTGCGGCCAGCACGGACTGGTCCGCTGACACCGCGATCGTCTGTCCGGTGGACTGGAGGACGACCTCGAAAGGCCGGTCGTTGGAGGTATCGACCTCCAGCGGGGAGAACCTTTCCAGATAGACCGGCAGCCGGTTCGCATCGCACAGCCCTTCGACCGCGTGCATCAGCCGTTCGGGGCCGCAGCAGTAGACGCTGGCCGGCCCGATGCTGGCCAGCAGGCCTTGGAGATCGAAGCGGCCGTGGGTATCGGCAGGCCAGAAGGTGACCCTGTCGGCGCCCAGCGCCTGCAGGCGATCCTTGTAGGCCATGGTCTCGCGCGAGCGGCCGAGGTAGACGAGCTGCCAGTCGGCGCCGGCTGCGGCAAGGTCCTCGGCCATCGTGACGAGGGGCGTGATGCCGATGCCGCCGGCAATGAGCAGGACGCGCCCTTCGGCGTTCCTCAGCGCGAAGTGATTGCGCGGCGGATGGAGGCGCACCCGGTCGCCAACCCTGAGCGTATCGTGGATGTAGACCGAACCGCCACGGCCTTCCCCATCACGGGCGACCGCCACGACCCATTCCGCGCCGCTGCGCGCCACGCCGCAAAGCGAATACTGGCGGATCACCCCGTTGGGCAGTTCGATCTCGGCATGGGCGCCGGCGGTCCATACCGGTAGTTCGCCCCCGGCAACGCCGATCCGTATCTCCACGACGCCCTGCGCCGCCGGTTCCAGCGCCAGCACGCTGGCGTTTATCCAGCCATCGTCGGCTGCCACCTGGGCGGGGGCGGCATGGGTGCCGCGCTTGGCGCGATGGCTGTCGAGCACGTCCCAGGCGAACGGCGTATCGACGAGCGCGCGCACTTCGCGCACCGGGAAATAGGACCGTTCGCCGTAAGGGATAGCCAAACGCAGGCCGGGCAGCCTCTCGGCGATCACGCGCATTTCCACCTTGAGCAGCAGCCGCGCGAGCGGCGCGCCAAGGCAGGCGTGGATGCCCTGACCGAAGGCAATATGCTGCGTCTGCGAGAGGCGCTTTACATCGAAGCTGTCACCGTCGCTGAAATGGGCGGCGTCGCGATTGCCGGAGCCATAGGCGAGGAACACTTCGTCACCGGGGGCGAGGTCTTTGCCGCCCAGCGTCGCCGGCCGGGTGACGACGCGCGGCATGCCGGTGATCGGGCCTTCGAACCGGAACGCCTCTTCCAGAGCCCGCACGCGATTGTCGTCGCTCTGCTGCGCCCATTCGTACATGCCCGGACGCGCCAGCATGTGTGCGAGGGCCATGACGATCAGGTTCGCGGACGTCTCGTGCCCGGCCAGCATCAGGCCGGGGAACAGCGAGAGCATTTCGAAATCGGTCATCACCGCTTCGCCGGAATCGCGCATGTTCCAGACGTGGCTGATGAGGTCGTCCCGGCGATCGTCGCGCCGCGCCTCGATCACGCTCTCGATATAAGCGTGGTAGTCGATCAGCGGCTGCATCCGCTCGGGAGAAGGCGAGCTGAAGAACAGCAGAGCCTCGTGATATTCCTCGGAGCGATCGACCTCGAGGCCAACGATATGGCTGATGACCTTGAGCGGCAGCGGCGAGGAAAAGCGCGTACGGAAATCGATCTGCCCTTCCTCGTAAAATGTGTCGACCAGAGCATGGGCCTGCGCCTCGATCCACGATTCGTAGCGGGCAATCCGGCGCGGCATGAAGAACGTGTTCACAGCGGCGCGCAGGCGGTCATGGGTCGGGTTGTCGTGCCCGATCAGGGTGCCGCGATCCGGAACCTTGCCGGCAAAGGCAGCCTGCACCGGCGGCGGTGCGGTGGGAACCACCGGCTGCGAGGAGAACGTCGCGGGATCGTGCAGGGCAGTTGTGATCTCGTCATAGCGCGAGACGACCCAGCGCTGCATCTGCTCGCTCCAGAACAACCCGGGCTGCTGGCGCAGGTCGGCGAAGTCCTCCCACGCCTTTGCGGAATCGCTGAAAGGGCAACCATTCATCGCACATCTCTCCATCGAACAGGGCGTTTCGCAATTTCGATTCTGGAAATTGGAATTACCCGTCGTGTTCTAGTGCGATGTTTCTTCAGTTCCAGACTTGAAGTTTTTCCGGGTTTGTGGACCGCAGCCCCGGATTTTCGCCAGAGCGGACCCCATCTGCGCGACTTTTGCGTACCGTCATCCGGATGCAGATGACCGGCCCGAAGCCCGCAGGAACGCGGCACACATGATCGCCAGATCTTCCTTCAGCTCCTCCCAATTGCCTTCGTTGGCGGCTTCCGGTGAGGAACCCAGGCCCAAGTAGCGGGCAAGGGTGCAGTAGATCATCTTGAAAGCGTTCTCTGCCAGGCGCGTGTGGTCTTCCCGTCCAAACTCGTCGGAAAACTGCAGCATCTGCCGGCGCACTTCGGCGCTCAGTTTCTCGGCAAAATTGCGGCCGGTGGACGAGATC
The DNA here is from genome assembly GCF_015594425.1 of Novosphingobium sp. HR1a. Taxonomy (NCBI): domain Bacteria; kingdom Pseudomonadati; phylum Pseudomonadota; class Alphaproteobacteria; order Sphingomonadales; family Sphingomonadaceae; genus Novosphingobium; species Novosphingobium sp. HR1a. Next base: position 69,172 of record NZ_JABXWS010000113.1, on the reverse strand, counting down.
GCGCTGTCGGTCGCGGCGCGGAACATGATCGGGCGCAGCACCGGAGAATAGGCCTTGAGCAATTCGGCATAAGCCTCGACGAACTGCGAGGCATATTCGTCCAGCGTATGTGCGCCGGCCTTCACCGATTGCAGCATGGCGTCCTGATCGTACTCGATGCGCGCCAGCACCCGGGCGTGGACGGCGCGAATAAGATCGTCCTTGCTGTCGAAACGCAGGTAGATCGAGCCGATCGAGACCTTCCCGGCCTTGCTGACTTCGGTGAGCGTGAAATCCTCGTTCCCGCGCTTGACCATCAGCTTTTCCGCCGCCGCCAGCATCCTTTCGTAAGAGGCTTTGCTGCGGCCCTGCTGGGGCTCTCTGCTGGCCTCGTTCGGGACGAAAATAGAATCCAACTTCGTTTTCTTGGTTGACACGGCGGCCATATCGATCCTATCGGAAAAAGAACATCAATTCTAGTTACTGTTCCATTCTGAACGGTTGTCGTCAGGTTGTAAATAACAGCCACGCCAGGAGAGGTTCTATGCGGTTTTCGGTGTTTCTGAATGCGCGTTCGATGGGGCCGCAGGACGATCGGCAGCTGATGAAGGATCTGGAAGCGCACGCCATTCGGGCCGCCGGCAGCGGGTTCGAGGGCGTCTTCCTACCCGATCATCATTTCAACGGCTACATGCCGGTCGCCAGCGACAGCTTCATGTTTGCGTCTTATCTTGCAGCCAAGCTGCCGGACATGCACTTCGGTTTCTCCGTCGTCTCGGTGCCGCTGCACCATCCGGTCCGCTTCGCCGAGCGCATCAATATTCTCGATCAGCTGACGGACGGGAAGCTACTGGTCGGCGTCGGTTCGGGCACCACGCCCGAGGAGATGATCGGCTTTGCGGTGGACTACCGCGATGCCGGCTCCATTTCGGAGAAAAACCTGGCGATCGCCGAGCAGCTCTGGGCCAAGGGCATGGACGATCCGGCGGTGGAGATCGCCAACGGTCCCTACAACGGCCGCGTCCTGCAGCGCATCACTCCGGCGCCTTACACGCCCGGCCACGCGCGCCTGATGCCGGTGGCCATGAAGGAAGCCAGTTCGCGCCGCGCCGCCGAAAACGGCTGGCCCGCCTTCATTCCGGCCTTCACCCCGCCCAAGATCGGCGGCACCGAGCCCTTCATCCACGTCAAGAAGTGGTTCGACATCTACAAGGGCTTCCTGCTCGAAGCCGGGCACAGCGAAGAGGTCGTCGCGTCAGCGCTGGGCTGGACCACGCACACCTATCAGGTCGTTCACGTCGCCGAGACCGATGAGCAGGCGCGCGAGGAACTCGAAGTGATCCTGCGCAGCTATCAGGAGGCGGTAGAACGCGAAGCCGAGTTCAATGCCCGCGCCGAAAGCAACGATGCCAACAAGAAGACCGATCGCACGCCGAACGCGCTGACCGACGACTGGATCGGCACGTGGTGTCTCTATGGTTCGCCGGAAACCGTGATTGAGCATCTCAAGCCCTATCAGGAGCTGGGGATCGGAAATATCCTGTGCGGCACGACAACGGGCCCGCTCACCGAAGAGCGTCTTCGTCTGGGCAACCAGACTGTCGATCTGCTGGGCAAGAAGGTCATGCCTGCCTTCCGGGGCTGACCTTCAGGCGACTACGGATACCGTGAGGGCGGCCCGCCAGAGGTCGCCCCGCAAATGGGGAAAGCGAAAGTGGCAGGCAGCAGGATTGCAGCAGCGTGCGGTATGCGCCGCGGGCGTTCTTCGAACCGGATGAATCCGGGCGCAGGAGCGCACCGCCGATGATCGAGCAGCTTTCGCCCGAGCAGCGGCTCGCCATGACGTCCGGCGCGGCGATGTGGTCCACTGTCGGCTACCCCGATCTCGGTATCCCTTCGCTTTCCATGGGCGATGGCCCGATGGGCATCGCCAGCGGCCGCGTGGATGAGCGGGACGTGGCCCTGCTGACTCCCTGTGCCACCGCGCTGGGGGCCAGTTGGGACGTCGATCTTTGTGCCCGTGTGGGCGCTCTGGTGGGCGGCGAAGCGGTGCGCTGCGGTATCGACATGGTGCTAGCGCCCAACGTCAATCTAGCGCGCAGTCCGCTTTCCGGGCGGGCCTTCGAATACTTTTCGGAAGACCCGCTGCTGGCGGGCGTCCTCGGCGCTGCTTGGGCCGGGGGGCTGCAGTCCACCGGCACCGCTGCCGTTGCCAAGCACATCGTCTGCAATGACAGCGAGACGGACCGCGATTCGATGAACGCGGTGGTCGATGAACGCACGCTGCGCGAAGTCTATCTGCTGCCCTTCGAACTGTGCGCGCAGGCGGGCGTAGGCGGTATGCTGGCGGCCTACAACAAGCTGAACGGCGACTGGTGTTCGGAGCAGCACCACGTCCTCACCCGCATCGTCAAGCAGGAGTGGGGCTTCGACGGGATCGTCATGAGCGACTGGTTCGGCACGCATTCGGCGGCCGGCTCGCTCAATGGCGGCCTCGACCTAGAAATGCCCGGCCCTGCACGGTTCATGGGCGCGAAGGCAGCCGATGTGGTCGCGCAGGGGCTGGTGGAGCCCGCGCGCGTGGACGACGCGGCCCGTAGGCTGGCCCATGCCGCGCAGCGGTTTGCGGGCGGCAAGACGCGGCCGATCGTCGATGCGGATGCCAAAGACCTGCTGGTCGAGGCGGCGGCGGCGGGGTTCGTCCTTCTGAAGAACGAAGGCGGCCTGTTGCCTCTGCAATCGGACGCGCTCAGGACTCTGGCGGTGATCGGGCCCAATGCAACGGCGCCGTGCTATCAGGGCGGTACGTTCGCCAAGATCGCTGTGGCGCCGGATGCGCTGCGTCCGCTGGAGGCGATCGAGACGCAATTCGGGACTTCGCTGGCTATCGAATATGAGGCCGGGGTCGATCCGCAGCCCCGCTTGCCGACGATGCCCGTGCGCCCCGCGCGCGATCTGGGTGACGGCTGCGTCACTGGCATGACCATTGACTATTTCAATGGGCAGGCCGAGCTTCACGCCAGCGAGACGCGTGACACCAATTCGCTGGTATGGTTTTCGGGCGTGCACGACGATGTGGTGACGCTCAGTGCCCCCGGCCGTATCCTCGCCCGCGGGGTGTTCGAGGCGCAGGACGATGGCGAGCATGCCTTCTATCTCGGCGCCACCGGCCCAGTCCGCCTGCGAGTGGATGGCCGCGAGATCATCGTCAGCGACAGGGCGGTGGCGCCTTCGGACGTGATGGGCACTCTCAAGGGCGGCGATGCGCAGAGTGCGGTCTTGACATTGCGCGCTGGTCAAAGGGCGGACGTGGAGGTGGAATTTCTTTTCGCCCCCGCGCGCGTACACGGGCTGTGGTATGGCATTCGCCGCCCCGATACGCCCGAGGCCATGCTGGCGCGTGCAGTCGCCCTGGCCGAACGCGCGGATGCGGTGGTTCTGGTCGTCGGCGAAACGTCGGACGCCAGCGTCGAGAGCAAGGATCGCGCGGACACGCGACTGCCCGAGGCACAAGTCGCGCTGATCGAAGCGGTGACCGCAGTGAACTCGCGTACGGTCGTGGTGGCGAACGTGGGCCATGCCTTCGACAGCTCATGGGACGACAGGGCAGCGGCGCTCGTGGTGACGTGGTATCCCGGCGAAGGCTTTGGCGAAGCGCTGGCACAGGTCCTGGCCGGCGAGCGCGAGCCCGGCGGACGCATGCCGGTGTCGATCGCGCACAACGAAGCGGACTACCCGGCCTTCTCACTTCAGCCTGAGGCTAATGGTGACCTGGTCTACACCGAGGGAACCCGCATCGGATATCGCGGCATCGCCGCGCCGCGCCATGCTTTCGGCGCAGGACTGGGCTATGCCGACATCGTGATCGTTTCGGCCACGCTGGCTGGGAAAGGCGACGCCAAGCAGGTGGACGTGGTGGTAGAAAACCGCTCGGCCCGCGCGGGCTGCGACGTCGTGCAGGTCTATCGCCGACAGCCGGAACTGGCGCTGGCGGGCTTTGCGAAAGTCTCCCTCGCGCCCGGTGAGCGCCGCACCGTTACGGTCGCGATCCCGGCCCGCCGCCTGCAGATTTGGCAGGATGGCTGGGTGGACATCGCCGAGCCGGATCTTTTTGTCGGCCGCAATGCCGGCGACGTAGCGATATCGTTGTGAAGGACAGGGTCATGTTAATGACCGATCGGGAGAACGTGCGTGTCCATGCATGAAGCATCTACTGTGAAGGCAGGCGGCACTCGCCCTGTCGCGGGATGGCGCCAGGGCGTCACCCTTGCTTTTGCCGGCTTCCTGCCGATCCTCAGCATCCTCTCGCTCGCGCCCGCGATCCCGACGATCATCGCGCATTTCAAGGACGTGCCCAACGCCGCGTTCCTCGTGCCGCTGATGGCGACGACGCCAGGGCTGATGGTGGCGCTGCTGGCCCCGTTCGCGGGCTTGGTCGTCGATCGCTATGGCCGGCGCACACCGTTGCTCTGGGCGACGTTCGCTTATGCCTTCTCCGGAACGGCGCCGTTTTTCCTGAACGATCTGACGACGATCTTCGTATCGCGCCTGGCGGTGGGTGTGTCGGAAACGTTTATCCTGGTAATCGTCAACGCACTGTTTGCCGACTACTTCGCCGAAGACCGCCGCCGCAACTGGATCACCGTGCAGGGACTGCTCGGGCCGGCGCTGGGTGCCGGTTCGCTGGCGCTTTCGGGGTATCTGAGCAGCATGATCTGGAACGGCATGTTCCTGATCTATGGCCTGGCTTTCGTGATCTTCCTGGCGATGCTGGCCTGGTTCTTCGAGCCTGACGCGGCGGATCGTTCAATATCGTCCGAAGCGGCGGCCCAGGTTCCGTTCCCGTGGAAGACGGTGGCCGGATACTGCGGCGTTACGCTCATCATGTCGATCCTGTACTACGTGTTCCTGGTCAATGGCGGCCTGGCGTTCGCGGCGATCGGCACGATTTCGGCAAGCCGCCTCGGTGTCATCATGGGTCTGGTCAGCCTGGGCGTTCCGCTGGGCGCGCTCGTCTTCAACGTCCTTTCGCGCCGCTGGCCGATCGAGCGCGTGGTCGCGCTGGTGCTGCTGATCGTGGGCGCGGGCACGGCTGGCATGGGCTTTGCGCGCAGCGAAAGCACGATGGCCGCCGCGGCCGTGGTGCAGGAAATCGGCGCGGGGATGACCGTGACGGGCCTGATCTTCTGGGTTTCGCGCCTGCTGCCGCCGCGCCATCGCGGCCGCGGTTTCGGCCTCTGGACCTCCGCGTTCTTCATCGCCCAGTTCATCAGTCCGGCGATTGTCGGCACGATCGCCGCACGCAGCGGCAGCATCCTCCATGCCTTCGCAGTGATGGGCATCATCGGTATGGGCTTCGCAGTTCTGATCGGCCTGCTGGGCAAGCGGATCCCGCAACCGCTCGACTGAACCGAACTTCGCTGAATGATCGCAGCCGCTTGAAACCGGATGGTTTCGGGCGGCTTGGCGTATCCGGGTTTCACGCAGGTGCTGAGGTCTGTCGGGCAGTTCTCACGCCCGCAGAGGATGCAGATCCGGAACGGGAATCACTGCCTGTGCAGCCCGCTTCGACAATTAGGTCATAACTAGAACAATTCATCCAAATAGGTCGCTGATCCAGCGGTTTCGATCAGTTTCGACCTTCCAAAAACCGTGAGTTTTTCTGTGTTTTCATTGATTTTTGAACCGTCTGTTGCGGCCATATTTCGATGCGAAAAATATGAGAATATTCGCTCTTATTTTGCGCATGAAGGCCGCTTTGTCGCATTGACAGATAATCAGGATTGAAATATCCATTCGTTTAAGCCGCGAGCTAACATGCGGCGCTTGAGGAGGGGGAAATGCGGTTTTGCCGAACGATCCTCCACATTCGACAGGAGGATTAATGCAGTGTTTGTCCATCATCGGCCTTGCAATGGCCAGCACTTGCCTTGCTTCGCCGCTGACGCCTGCAATGGCGCAGGTTGCTGAAGATCAGGCGGCAAGCACTGGCGGCGACATCATCGTCACTGCCCAAAAGCGGTCGGAAAACGTCCAGAAGATTCCGATTGCCGTTACGGTCGTCGGTGAAGCGCAGCTGGCACGCCAAAACATCATTTCGGTAACCGATCTCAAGGCCTCGTCCCCCGCGCTCGAATTCGCGCCTCCGGGCCAGACTCCGGGATCGGGTGGCTTCATCCGCGGCATCGGCACCGTCATCACTTCGTCCACGGCCGAGCCGTCGGTCGGCCTCGTCGTCGATGGCGTACCGCAGGGCAACGTGCCGCAGTCATCCGTGTTCGACGTCGCCCGCGTGGAAGTGCTGCGCGGCCCCCAGGGTACGCTGTTTGGCTCGGCGGCTTCCGCCGGCCTCGTCAACATTACCACCAATGCGCCCAGGCTGGGCGAGTTTTCCGGTAAGGCCGAATTCGAGCTGGCCGAGGATGGCTTCGCAGGTTCGGAATACAGCCGCCGCATCGGCCGTCTGGTGGTGAATGCCCCGCTCGGACAGAATGCCGCGCTGCGCGTGTCGGGCCACTTCGATTCGATTGACGACGTCACGCACAACAACGCGCTCGGCAAGGGCAGCGATCGCAACGATCGCGGCGTTCGCGCACGTCTTCTGTGGGAGCCCAGCTCCGACGTGACGTTCAACATCATCGCCGACTACAACAAGGTCAACACGCGCAACGCGCCTTACTTCACGTTCTACAATACGCGAAGCCAGCCGTTGATCGACGTGCTGGCCGGTTGCGGGATCACGATCGGTGAAGGCAACGGCGAAACCTGCAATGCGATGGAAGTCACCAACCAGGTCGAGCAGTTCGGCATTTCGGGGTCGATGGACGTCACCCTGGGTCGCCACACCCTGACCTGGACGACCGGCTATCGCTGGCAGAACCAGAAGGAAACGGCATCGATCGACGGTCTTCCCACGTCTTCGCGCACGTCGCCTTTCCCCAACATCTTCTACGGCCCCGGCTACGACAAGAAGAGCCTGCTGACGCAGGAAGTGCGGCTGACCTCGCCCAGCACCGGTACCATCGAGTATGTGGTCGGCGGCTATTACTCGCGGTATGAAGGTGAACGCGACTATCTGAGCCGTGTCACCCTTGGCTTCACGCCAGCGCCGGTCCCGATCGTCATCTCCACGGCCTATCACCAGTCGCCTCTCGTAGAGACTTTTGCCGGTTTCGGGCAGGCAACCGTCCATGTGAACGACACGATCCGTCTGCTGGGCGGTGCGCGTTACACCAGCAATGAGGTTACGGCTCGCGTCACGGTTACCCAAGGAGGGGCGCCGGGCTTCTATCGGGCTTCGTCGACCGTAAACAACTTCTCGTGGAAGGTGGGGGCGCAGGCCGACCTGACGAACGACGTGATGGTTTATGCCACTGCAAGCCGCGGCTTCAAGGGGCAGACCTACAACGACGACAGCACTCTTGGGACGACGCCGACTTATGTTCGGCCCGAGGTGCCAACGGCCCTCGAACTGGGCGTCAAGGGCAAGATCCTTGGCCGCATCGGCTTCGACCTCAACGTCTTCCACACTAAGGTCAAGAACTACCAGGCCCAGGTCTGTGCGCCTGACGCGCAGCGCGGTGTGGTCTGCGCGCCGCAGAATATCGACAGCCTGACTACCAAGGGCATTGAGGCAGGGCTGTTCGGCGAACTCCTGCCGGGCCTCAACGTCAATGCTGGCATGATCTACGTCGATGCAAAGTTCCCCAAGGGCTTCATCGGCACGGACGGCACCGACCTCGGCGGCTATCAGGTGACCTACAGCGCTCGATGGAAGGGCGTGCTCTCGGGTGAGTACGAAGCCAACCTGAGCGACACCATGACCGCCTACTTTGGTGCGGATACCGTCTATCGCTCGCGCATTCGTTATGTGACCGCAGGCGGCAACGACGTGACGTTCAAGCCGCACTTCATCACCGGTGCCCGCGCTGGCGTGCGCCTTGCCGATGGCAAGTACGAACTGGGCGTCTTCGCCCGCAACATGTTCGGCATCCGCGAGCCGGTGCTGCGCTACAACTCGCCGATCGGCGTGGGCACTACCACGCAGATCCTGGCCGACAGCTCGTTCCGCGTCGTCGGCCTGCAGGGCAAGGTGAACTTCTGATACCGGTGCAGGGGGCTGGTCTACGGATCGGCCCCCTTGTGCCTCGAACGGAATCATATGCACCTGAGTTTACAATCCTCGCTGGAGCGGCGCGCTTGGATCAAGGGCGCTGCGGCCATGTTGGGCGGCCTGGCCCTGCCGGGCCGGGCAGCGGGCGAGCCCTATCGCACCGTGCCGCAGAAACCCAATTGCAGGGTTATCGTCGACAACGACTTTGCGGGCGATCCCGATGGGCTGGTCGCGCTGGCGCACCAGTTGCTCAGCCCCAAATCCGCAGTTCCGCTAGTCACCTGCACGCCGCTGCCGGATGCGTTTCGCGGCGCCGTGCCGGCGGGCATCACAACCGAGCGCGGTGTGCAGATCGCGCGCGCCCTGATCCGCCAGGCGGCGGTGCCTGGGCGAGACTCCGTGCCGGTCGTGGCCGGGCCCGAACGCTTCGATGCACTTGCAGCCGATCGCGCCGAGGCGGCGCGGGCCATTGTCGCTGAAGCGATGCGGGCCGACCCTCTGCCGCTGTTCCTGACCTGCGGCGGCCCGCTCACCAACGTGGCCGCAGCGCTGCGCCTCGAACCGGCGATCGCAAAGCGCATGACGGTGATCTGGATCGGCGGCGGCGATTACCCCCATGGCGGATGGGAATACAATCTCGCGACCGACCTGGATGCCGCGCGCCACGTGATCGAGAAAACCAGGGTGCCGCTATGGCAGGTTCCGCAGGGAACCTACCGGCAGATGCAGGTCTCCGTGGCCGAACTGCGCGTGCGCCTGCGCGCGGCATCGCCGCTCGGCCGATGGCTTTATGAAACCTTCACCAGCCCCCCCGATTTCGTCGACATCGGCGGCGCTTGGCCGATGGGTGACAGCCCGCCCGTGCTGTTTACAGCAGTGTCGCAGGGGAGCAGCCGCTTCGTCACCCAGCCCGCGCGCCGTACCCTGCCAGACCGTACTTATGGTGCACCGCTGAAGGATAGGGAGCTTCGTATCTGCCAGAGCGTGGACGTGCGTCTCGCCATGGAAGATTTTTTCGCCAAGCTGCAATCCGGGGCCTGACCGTCGCCGCCTGCCCCCTCGAAATTTCACACCGGAGACGCCTATGCCTTCCCGCCGCGAATCTCTCCTGCTTCTGGCCGCTGGTGGCGCCATTGCCGCACAACCTGCAATCGGTATGTCGAGTGCCTCGAACTCGGGAAATTCAGCCGGTAAAGGCGGCAAGGACGATCCCAAACCCCTGCAGAAATGGGGGAAAGGTATTGAGGGGCAACGTCGGGCAGACCTTGGCGACGGCCGTTTCCTCAATCCGGTCTTGGCTGGCGACTATCCCGATCCCACCGTCCTGAAAGACGGTGAAGACTACTACATGACGCATTCGTCCTTCGATGCGTCACCCGGCCTGGTCATCTGGCATTCGCGCGATCTGGTGAACTGGACGCCGATCGGTTCGGCTCTGCCGAAGCCACTAGGTACGGTTTTCGCGGTCGATCTCGTGAAGCACGAGGGGCGCTACTACATCTACATCCCCTTCATGAAAGCGCCGTGGTCGCGCGATCTCAAGAACTTCGCCAACATCTACGTCATCCACGCGGATTCGATGCAGGGTCCGTGGAGCGAGCCGATAGACCTTGGCATCGGGGGGCTCATCGACCCCGGCCATGTCGTCGGCGAAGATGGCGAGCGCTACTTGTTCCTTTCGGGCATCAACCGCGTAAAGCTCAGGCGAGATGGCCTTTCCACCGATGGCAAGGTCGAGAAGGTCTACGACGGCTGGAAATACCCCGACGACTGGATCACCGAGGCCTATTCGCTGGAAGGGCCAAAGCTCCTGCGCCGGGGTGACTGGTTCTACATCATCAGCGCGGTGGGCGGTACCGGCGGGCCGGTAACAGGTCATATGGTCATCGTCGCGCGCTCCCGTTCGGTGAACGGGCCCTGGGAAAATTGCCCGCAAAACCCGATCGTTCGCACCACCGACGTGGCGGAGCAGTGGTGGTCGCGAGGCCATGCCACCGCAGTCGAAGGGCCTAGGGGGCTATGGTATCTCGTCTATCACGGTTATGAGAACGGTTATCGCACGCTTGGTCGACAGACCTTGCTGGAGCCGATCGAATGGACCGCCGATGGCTGGCCCCGTGCCGTGGGCGGGGACCTTTCGCGCCCTATGCCCAAGCCTCTGGTGGGGCAGACGGCTTCCCACGGGATTGCCCGTTCGGACACGTTTGCGACGGCGGCCATGGGGATACGCTGGACGTTCTTCTCGGCCTCGCCCGAGGAAGCCTCACGCGCATCGTTCGGCAAGGACGGCCTGATCCTGCAGGGCAAGGGGACCGACGTCCACGACTGTTCGCCGCTTGCCCAGATGGTGGGAGACCGAGCCTACGAGATCAGCGTGGAAATGGAATTGCGCGGCGAAGTGCAGGGTGGGCTGCTGCTATTCTTCAACGACCGGATGTTCCTTGGCATGGGCCATGACGGCACGAAGATGACAACCTATCGCGGCGGCAAGGCGGCCTATTGGCAGGAACCGGCACCCGCTACGCGCCGGCTGCACCTCAAGATCGTCAATGAAAACAATATCGTCACGTTCTACTACAGCGCCGATGGGCGGGACTGGACCCGCCACTACGTCCGCAGTGAGACATCCGGTTATCATGCCAATACCATGGACGATCTTGTCAGCCTTCGCCCCGCGCTGTTCGCAGCGGGCAGTGGATCGGTGCGCTTTCGCAATTTCACCTATCGCGCACTGTGATGAAACTGCGCCCTTTGCCAAGACCGGAGTAGGCCTGCCATGAACGTCGATCGCCGCAATCTCTTGCGGGCCGGAACCTGTCTGGGCGCGCTGGCCTTCGGCGGAGGCTTCGCATCCGTCGCCATTGCAGCCGCACCTTCGGCCAGTCGCCGCGTGGAAGCGCTGCTTGCACGCATGACGATCGAGGAGAAGGTGGGGCAGCTGACGCTCTACCCCGACGACGTGCGGCCTACGCCGCGACCGATCAATCCCGATATCAATGCGCAGGCCGAGGCCCGAGAGCGCAGCGCGTTCCAGTTCGCTGAGGTGAAGGCGGGCCGGGTTGGGTCGCTGCTGGCCGGGACCGGGGTGGAACTGGGCCGCAAGCTACAGGACGCGGCGCTGCAATCGCGTCTGGGCATCCCCCTGATGTTTGGCGCCGACGTGCTGCACGGGCTGCGCACGATCTTCCCCATCCCTCTGGCTCTGGCAGCGAGTTTTGAGCCCGGCCTTGCCGAACGGACGGCGCGGGCGGCGGCGGAGGAAATGTCAGCGGTGGGCGTGCATTGGACCTATGCCCCCATGGTCGATGTTGCGCGCGACCAGCGCTGGGGCCGCGTAGCCGAAGGATCGGGCGAAGACCCGCTGCTCGCCAGCCTTTTCGCCGCATCCTACGTGAAGGGTTTTCAGGGCAACGACCTGAAATCGCCGCGGTCGGTGGCCGCCTGCCCCAAGCACTTCGCGGGCTATGGCGCGGTGATCGGCGGCATGGAGTACAACAGCACCGACCTGACCGAGCGCGAACTGCTGCAAACGCATATGCCACCGTTCGAGGCGGCCTTCAGCGCCGGCGCCGTTACTACGATGGCGGCCTTCAACGACATCGATGGCGTACCGGCATCGGGCAACCGCCATCTTTTGACCGATCTTCTGCGTGGCCGCCTGGGTTTCCAGGGCTTTGTGGTCTCCGACGCCGCTTCGGCCGAGGAACTGGTTGCTCACGGGATCGCATCTGATGAAAAGGATGCCGCCCGGCAGGCATTCGATGCTGGCGTGGCCATCAACATGGGTGGCGGCCTTTACAAGCGGCATCTCCCCGATCTGGTCGCCAGCGGCGCCGTTGGGACGGAACGCCTCGACGAAGCGGTACGTCGGGTACTGACGGTGAAGGAGCAACTGGGGCTGCTCGATGATCCTTACCGCTCGCTCGATCCGCGCCGAGAGGCACGCGACGTACGAACGCCTGCTGCTCTGGCCCTGGCGCGGGAGGCCGCGACGCGGTCGGTCGTGCTGCTAAAGAACGAAGGCAATGTCCTGCCACTGGCGGCTGGGCGCAAGGTCGCGCTGATCGGCCCTCTGGCAGATGATGAGGCCAACATGGACGGACCCTGGGCGCCGTGGGCCAAGACGAACGAGGCGGTGACGCTGGCGCAGGGGCTGCGTGCGGCGCTGGGTGCCGATCGCTTGACGGTGACGAAAGGCGCCGAAATTCAGGAGCCGCTTACCGGCGGGATCGAGGCCGCAGTTGCAGCGGCCAAGGCGGCAGATGTGGTGGTGCTCGCACTCGGCGAGGGGCAGGACATGTCCGGCGAGGCCCGGTCCCGCAGCGAGATCATCGTGCCTGCGGCGCAGCAGGCGTTGGCAGAAGCCGTGGCAGCCATTGGCAAACCCGTCGTCGTCGTGTTGTCCTGCGGGCGGGCGCTGGCTCTGGAAGGCGCTGTGCGCAATGCCGGGGCGATCGTCGTGGGCTGGTTCCTCGGATCGCAGGGCGGGCACGCCCTTGCCGATGTGTTGACGGGGCGCGTGGCTCCGTCGGGACGGCTTCCTGTCAGCTTTCCGCAAGTGTCCGGGCAACAGCCCTTCTTCTACAATCACAAGTCCACCGGGCGCCCGCAATTGCAGGGCGAGAACGCCTTCTTCAAGGCGCGCTACAGCGACGTATCGCATCAGGCGCTTTATCCCTTCGGCCACGGCCTTGGATATGGTGTCGTCGCGTATGGCGAAGTCGAACTGAGCACGACGACACTGGCATGGAACGGGCAGTTGGTTGCCTCCGTCACCGTCTCCAACCAGGGCGATCGGGCCGTGGATGAAGTCGTCCAGCTTTATGTCCACGATGAAAGCGCCAGCGTGACGCGCCCGGTGCGCGAGCTCAAAGGATTTGAAAAGGTGCGCATGGCTGCCGGCGCCTCACGCAAGGTAAACTTCATAATCACGCGCAAGGATCTGGAATTTGTCGGCGGCGACCTGCTCTGGCGCGCCGAACCGGGCCGCTTCCAGGTCTGGATCGCGCCGTCCAGCGCGGCGGGTCGATCCCAGACATTTATCCTTGATAACCCCGCCTGAAGGGAATTTCATGCTGCGGCATATTGGCTTGAGCGTCATCGCTCTCACTCTGGCTTCGCCCGCGTTGGCCCAGTCCATTCCAACGATGGTGGAGACTCCCGGCGGTCGGCAACTGGTCGTGGATGGCAAGCCCTATCTTTTCATGGGCGGCGAACTGCATAATTCCAGCGCCTCCAGCCCGGAGTACATGAAGCCGGTCTGGAATAAGCTGGCAGCGATGAACGTGCGCTCGGTGATCGGCACGGCAAGCTGGTCCGAGATCGAGCCACGCGAAGGCAAGTTCGACTTCACTTCGGTTGATGCGCAGATCGCAGAGGCGCGTGCGCGCAAGATGCGGATCGCCCTGATCTGGTTCGGCGCCTTCAAGAATGCAGCCTCGACTTACGCGCCCGGCTGGGTTCGTGCTGACGACAAGCGCTTCCCTCGCGCGATGGTACAGGGAAAAGGCAAAGTCGCTTTCTCCTATGCGGGAGCCATGCCCAAGCCCGTACTTTCCGTGTTCGGGCCGGAACTGGTCGAGGCCGATCGCCGCGCCTTCGTGGCTCTGATGCGACACTTGGCAGAGGTCGATCGGGACCATACCGTCATCATGATTCAGATCGAGAACGAGACGGGGCTGCTGCGCGACAGCCGGGATCGCTCTGCGGTCGCTCAGGCGGCCTGGAACAGGCCGGTCGCACCTGCGCTGACTGCTTATCTGGCGCGCGAAAAGGCGCATCTTCGTCCTGAGCTGGCAGCCTTGTGGAAACGGCAGGGTGAACCTCGCTCCGGCACTTGGTCGCAAGTGTTCGGGACGGACTGGCAGGCGGATGAAATATTCATGGCCTGGGGCTTCAGCTCTTATATCGAAGCATTGGCAAAGGCGGGAAAGGCAATTCACAAGCTGCCGGTTTACGCCAATGCCTGGCTTGGCCCGCAACCGGGGCAAACCGAAGCGGGGCAGTATCCCAGCGGTGGACCGGTCGGCCGGGTTATCGACGTATGGCACGCGGGGGCGCCTTCGCTGGATATGCTGTCGCCGGATGTTTATGTGCCGGACGTCAAGGATGCCTTCGCGAACTACCATCGCAGCGACAATCCGCTGTTCGTTCCCGAAGCGCAGTTTCGCACCGGAAGCCTGTTCTGGGCGCTCGGCCAGCATCGCGCGATCGGATTCTCCGTCTTTGGCGTGGAGGACGGGCGCGTAGACGGGCAGTACGCCCAGGCGCTTTCCCTGCTCAATCCGATGCACTCAGTAATCACCGCAGCACAAGCTCAGAACCGTATCGGCGGTGTGCTGCTGGATGAAGGTCAGGCATCGACACGCCTTGATCTTGGCGGTTATTCCGTGGTCGCCAGAGACAGCCGGGCACTGTTCTCGTCAATGTTCCTGGATGCCGGACTCAACCCGCCGCCACCGCCGCCACCCATGCCCAGCGAAACCGAAGGGGGTGGAATTCCTACTCCCGGCGATTCCCGATCGTTCGCTTTGGTAATCGCCGAAGGCCAGGACACGTTTCTTGTCGCCGGCAAGGGCGTGACATTCGATTTCGAACAGGCTGGGGCGACCATCGAGTTCGACCATGTGGAGGAAGGGACGTTCGATGCTGATGGCCGCTGGGTGGCTGGCCGCGCCATCAACGGTGACGAACGTTTGGCCGTGCTTCCGCACGACCGGATCGGCGTTACGCGGATCAGGCTGCTGCACCGCCGCTGAGGTGCCATCAACCGCCGCCATCGTCCCGGCCCTCAAGCCTCGGGCGATGGCGGTAGTCGTTCAGTCCGTCAGGTGATCTAGAGAATGGGCCTTCGGCGGAGCGCCGATTGCGCTCATGAGGGGCGCGAAGGCTTCCTTGCCAAGCAGTTTGCCGCCTGACTGATGCGCTTCGATCGAATCCCAGTGTTCGATGAACACAAAATGCGCCAGATCGTCGCGGTCTTGCAGGACGTCCACGTTGGACGATCCGGGGATGGCGCGGACTTTGGCAGCCAGCTCCAACAGCGCCGTTTTCAGATCGGAGACCTTATCTGCTGCGGCAGTCAGGACGTACTGTTTTGCGAAAGTCATGATGGTTTCCAATGAAGATTAGCCGGTGGAGATGGTTGTTACGGTCTGCTTGATCGTTCCGAATGGCGCTGAGCCATCGATATTGCGAGCTTCCATGCGGATGCTATCGCCAAAGGCCATGAAGGGTGTCGCTGGCTTACCGTCACGGATGATCTCGATAGCGCGCACTTCTGATATGCAGCTGGAGCCTACCTCAGCATAATTCGCGTTGGATACGGTGCCCGAGCCGACGATGGTCCCGGCGACCAGGTCGCGTGTACGCGCAGCATGCGCGACGAGATCGTGGAAGCCCACGTCCATCACGGCGCCATTGGCACGACCGAACGGATTGCCGTTCCAGTTGACGTGCAGGTCCATGCAGACCCGCCCGTCCTGCCAGGCATCACCCAGCGCTGCAGGGCTGACCGCGAAGGGCGCCATCGAGCAGGCCGGTTTGGCCTGAACCCAGCCGAAGCCGGTCTTCATCTCCACTGGCGCGATCGCGCGCAGCGACCAGTCGTTAATCTGCACAACCAGCTTGATGTGGCCCAGCGCCTGCTCGGGCGTGACGCCCATCGGCACCGCATCGATGATAACCCCGAATTCGCCTTCGAAGTCGATGCCATCGGCCTCGCTGGGGAACGGCACGGGATCGTTAGGGCCGTAGAACCGATCCGACATCCCTTGATACATCAACGGACGGTCAGTCTCGATCGGCGGCAGGTTAAAGGCGATCTGCATCAGTTCGCCATGCGTGCCAAAGGCCGAGCCATCGAGCCACTGCCACGAACGCGGCAGCGGCGCACGCAATGCGACGAGGTCGAGCGGGTCGCCCTGACCCACGTTCACCCGTTCGGCCAGAGCCTGCAGCACCGGTTCGGCTGAGTGCCAATCGGTAATAGCAGCCAGCAGGTTGGGGATGTCGGCTGCCAGCGCCCGCTCGCCATCGGCGGAGACGACCATCAGTTGCCCGTCAGGCGTGCCATTCGCCAGCGTTGCAAGACGCATGCGCTTAGTCCTCGAAGATGGCGACGGCGCGGGTCCAACCTGCGGATGCGCCCTTGATCTTGTGGGGGAAGCAGCTGACGGTGAAGCCGTGCGGCGGCAGAACTTCAAGGTTGTGCAGCTTTTCCAGATGGCAGTAGCCGATATCCCGGCCCGCCTTGTGGCCTTCCCAGATCAGCGAGGTATCGCCGGTTTCCTTCACCTTCTCCGCGGTGTAGCTGAACGGTGCGTCCCAGCTCCAGGCATCGGTGCCGGTCACGCGAACCCCCCCTTCGGTGAGGTACATCGTCGCTTCGTACCCCATGCCGCAGCCTACGTTGACGAAGTCCGGACGGCCCAGCGCCTTGCCTGCCGCCGTGTTGATCAGCACGATGTCGAGCGGCTGCAGATCATGCCCGATCCGCGCCAGTTCATCCTCGACTTCCTGGGCGGTAACGACATGACCGTCAGGCAGATGGCGGAAATCGAGCTTCACGCCGGGTCGAAAGCACCAGTCGAGCGGCACCTCGTCGATCGTGATCGAACGCTCGGGCTCGCCGTCCTTGCCGTTCATGGTCGGGTGGAAGTGGTAAGGCGCATCAAGGTGCGTGCCGCTGTGCGTGGTCAGCCTCACCCATTCGGACGCAGCGAAGCCAGCGCCATCCGGGGTATCCTGTGCGGTGACGCCAGGGAAGAACATGTCCAGTTCGCCCGCCGTGTCCATATGCGTCTGGTAGGTGATCTCCGGCTTCAGGAAAGGCGGATCGCTGACAACATCGTTGCACAGCGTGATCGAGAGGTCGACGAAACGGCGGGTCATGGCATCATCCCTTCTTGTATTATTGGTCAGCGCACCGCTCTTCTTTGGAGGAGAGTTAAAGAAGAGCGGTGCGCCTTTCCGGCCGACGGCTTGTGCTTCCGTCGGTCAGGAGTCACGGTCAGGCAGTGCGGGCGTCGAGCGTCTCGGCGAACCAGTCGGAGATCAGATCCCGGCCATAGGCCATGTTATCGGCGCCGACGTGTTCCACGCCGCCTTCGCGATCGGTGAAGATCACCTTCTCGCGGCGCGGAGAATTGATCAGCTGGTCGTACAGATCGCTGGCATAATCCACGCTGATCTGGCGATCGTTGGCGCCATGGGTCACTAGGAACGGCACCTTGATGCTATCCATGTGGCCGTTGAGGTTCATCGCTTCGGATTTCGCCAGGAAGTCTTCCTGACCTTCCGCGCCGAACGCCCAGTGCACGTGCGCCCAGTAATGGGGGACGGGGTTCTCGCCCTCGCGTGCCATGCGCTTGTCCTGCACTTCGCGCCAGTTGTGGTTGGCGCCCCAGACTGCGCCCGAGGTGAAGCGCGGCTCGTAAGCGACGGCGCGCGGTGCGAAGTGGCCGCCCAGCGAAATGCCGGTCATGCCGATCGCCTTGGGATCGACTTCGGGCTGCTGCTCCAGCCAGTCGACGGCTTTGCTCGCCCAGTTCTCCGAATGCGGATCGACCGGAAGGCCCTGCAGGCGCAATGCTTCACCCGACCCCGGCTGATCGACGCAGAGCGTGGAGATGCCGCGCCGCGCCAGTTCTTCGGGCAGCCGCGTCCAGTAGAGGAGTTCCTTGCAGCTATCGAGGCCGTTGCAGAACACTACGACCGGCTTGGGACCTTCGCCGTCCTCGCCACTGTTAGGAGCACGGGTGAAGAGTGCTGGCATCGTACCCTTGGACAGCGGGATTTCAACGCGCTCACGGTTGAGTTTGCCCAGCGCTGTGGAGCGATCGAAAGCATCCCGCGCCGCAGCGTATGTGGCCTCGCGCCCCGGTGCGCCGTGGCCCTGCATGCGCTCTGCCGTGATGAGGTAAAGCGATGCGCGTTCCAGCTTGTTGGAGGCGGAGAAGGCCCGTCCCCTGGCTTCGTCTTCGGCGGCAAGGTCCAGCAATTTGCTGCCCATCGCTGCCCAGGCTTTCATGAATTGCGGGGTCCCGGCATCGGCGCCGCTGTCCGCAGCGTCCTTGATCGGCTTGCACATGTCGATGATCTCACCGAGCTGTGCGCCCGATTCCATCGCGATCGCGACCGACAGGTTCCAGATGTAGTTCGGGAAGTATTCGAACAGCGCCACCGATCAGACCTCCGCTGCCTGGAACAGGCGGGCATCGGGCTTGGGATGGGGCATGGTCTGTGGGCCGCCCACACCGATGCCCCACTGGTCCATGGCCATAGGCCCGGGCACATGGACCTTGTCGACGTGGTTCTCGAAGTCGACGTCTTCCAGTTCCGAGCTGTATTCGACCGCGAAGCCGCCTGGCGTCACGAAGTAGCTGAAGGTGTTGTTGCCTGCCGTGTGGCGGCCTGGACCCCAGCGGATGTCGGTCCCGTGCTGCTTCAGGCGATGCGCGCCGCGGAACATATCGTCCACCGTCAGCATGTCATAAGCGACATGGTTGAGGCACGGCGGTCCGGGCAGGATGGCGACGCGGTGATGTGCTTCGTTGCAGCGAAGGAAGCACATGAAATCGCCCAGCCAGTCGCTGACCTTGAATCCCAGAACATCGGTGAAGAACTTCACGAGCGCCTGATGGTCGGGCGAGTGCATGACGATGTGACTGATCTTGACCGGCATGCCTTCCCAGCGCTCCATCGAACGCTTGGTCGAACGCTCGACATCGGCGGAGATTTCGAAAGGCAGGCCGTCGGGAGAGAAGAAGCGGAAGCCATAGCCACCACCCGGTGCGTCGAGATCGCGGGGCGCGTGGACCACCTTGCAGCCCGCGGCCATGACCTTGCCGTGAAGCGCATCGACACCGGCGCGCGTATCGGCGGCGAAGGCCATGACTTCGACGTGGTTGGCATCCGACTTGTGCAGGCGCACGACGTGATGTTCATCGTGGCCATGCGTCTTGAACCACGCCATGCCGTCCTCGGCTGCCACTTCGACCAGACCCCAGTCGTTGGTGTAGAAGGCACGTTCGGCGTCGAAATCCTCAACGCCATATCCGACATAGCGGATTTCGCTCACTCGGCCCATTCACTCATCTCCTCAACGTCGGCTACCGCCTTGAACGATGCGATCAGCACGATTTCTTACATCCGGCTACAAAAGACAGGCGGACATCGCAGAAAGGCCGCGACGACTCCCATTTTTTAAAACTATAATGCCTATTCTATCTGTGGCGCTGAGGGTTTGCAAGGGGAGCGGTCGCATCGTTGATCAACAGAGTGACGGTCCTTCCGGTACGGCTGCTCTCGGCGAATGCCGTCGTTTGGAAGCAATGCTGCGGGCGGCGGCGCTGTCCCGGCACCTAGTAATAAGCGGACTGGCTGCTCTTAGGCGCGACATTTCTCTAATCGAACGGCTTGGACGGGCGCATTGCAGTTAAAAGAAATCTGGTGATCTGCACGCTGGGAGCGTCAGCTTTCGTACGCGAGGCGCTCCAAACCGGACCGAACACAAAGTCCCAGTTCGCCACTGTGCTGATCGGAGCTGCTCGAATGACCGAGAGCATGGAGCGTTCGCCCAACGACTGGGCGTTCTTATTTTTAGCTTATCGCCTCCATTTGTGTCTTCGTCATCGAGGTTCGGAAGCGATCACTGACGTCGGGCCTGGTCATCGTGTTTCCAGCCCACAATGTTGACCTTGCCAATAGGGACAGGCCCCTCGGACTGGCGAACTCGACTACAGCGAATGTTCCGCCGCCAGTAATGAGAGTTCCCTGAAAGCGCCGAAGGCGATTAATCAGCCGGGCGTGGCTGTGTTGTCAGACATCGAGAAAGCGGTTCACATCTCCCGCGAACTCGGCATGATGTTGAAACAGGAAGCCGTGACCGGTATCCGGATAGATCTTCACGATTGCATCGGGGATGAGGCCGCCCATTAGGTGGCTGAAGTGCGGCGGGATCATTGCGTCGGCGTCCCCGTTGCAGACAAAGGTCGGTTGCATGATCCCCGACAGGCGTTGCAGCTTAGAGTGATCGGGGCTGCCCCAGTCGCAAACGGCGTCGTAGTGCGCGTCGCGTGTCTGCAGCGTGCTGGATACGTCGCGTTCGACGGTCCGTGCGAGGAAGCGGCCGAGATACTCCCGCCCTGCCGTTTGGTTCGTCTCGGTCGGCTTGAAGAAGGTGTAGAGCAGCTTCCCTCCGCCTGGCTCGTCGCGCCGAACCGCATCGGCGACGTCCTTGCGCCAGCCATGAAGATCCGGCGCTCCCTGCGGCGAGGTGGCGGCGAGAATCAGTCGCCTGACAAGATGCGGCCGGATGAGTGCGATTTCTTGCGCGACGAAGCCGCCGAGGGAGAATCCGAGCAGATCGACCGTCCCCAGACCCACCGCTTCGCAGAAGGCGATGACGTCGCGCGCCATCTCGGCGATCGTCGAAGGGGTCGTGCCGTTGGTTGAGCTCATGCCGCGATTGTCGAATAGGACGATGGGTCGCACAGCGGCTAGAGTGTCGAGCAGAGCGGGATCCCAAATGTCCATGTCGCCGCGGAAACGTGGCAGGAGCAAAAGTGGCGTGCCCGCCGCCGCACCGAACCGCCGATAGGCGTATTTCACGCCGTCCGGCGCGTCGACGAAGGTGGTTGGGGTCGTGTTGGTGGGACCGCTCGCGCCTACAGCCATCTTCCGTATCCTCGCGTATGCTGCGCACGTTGCGACACGTGCAGGGGGTGCGCGAAAAGGCCTGATGTTCGTTCGCAGCCGCCTGCGAGCGCCTCTTGCGGCGTTGTCGGGATAGAGGCGCGGTGGCCGGCTCGCCAGCATACGGAGGCGGATACGCGGACATACGAGAGTATGGGGGCGGCGGAGGGTGCCCTTGTTACGGCCGTCGGGCGTGCTGCGGATCGGTCCGGAAGAACGGCCCGGACTGTCCAGACGGATTTGATCCGTTGGGCGCGATCCCATACCCAAGTAGGTCCTCCGCATACCGTCATCCGCGCTTAAAAGGCGGTTTCCTGCTGCCATACCTTTCTGCGAAACCGACGCCGGACGTTCGGCGACGCCACGCTCGAAAGGATGACCATGACCGACCTGCTAGATTTCGTGATCGAGGCGCACGGCGGCCTCGCCCGTTTCGAGAGCTTCACCACACTCGAGGCCGATCTCTTTCAGGGTGGCGTCTTGTGGGCGCTCAAGGGGAAGCCTACCGTGCTCGAGCACGCCCACGTGAAGATCGATCTGGCTACTGAGCACACGTCGCACTCGCCGTTCGCGCCGACCAAGAACCACTCCAACTTCACGCCGAACCGCGTGACGATCGAGACGCCGACCGGCGAAGTGGTGGAGGAGCTCCTCGAGCCGCGCGCCTCGTTCGCCGGCTACGAGATGGAGACGCCTTGGAGCGACGCGCAGGTCGGCTACTTCGCAGGCTACACGATGTGGACCTATCTCACGTCGCCCTTCCTCCTAAAGCGTCCCGGCGTCGTAACAGAGGAAATCGAGCCGTGGACGGAGGGTGGCGAGGCTTGGCGCCGGCTGCGCGCGACGTTCCCGGCCGAAATCGCGACGCACAGCGCCGTCCAGACCTACTACTTCGATGACGCCGGCTTGCTTCGCCGTCATGATTACGAGGTGGACATCCAAGGCAGCAACCCGGCGGCGCGCTACCTCACCGAGCCGGTCGTGGTTCAAGGCATCACGCTCTACGGCAAGCTGCGCATCTATCCGCGCAAGCTGGACAACACTCCGGCGGCCGAGCCGCTGATCGTCGCGGTGGACCTCTCCAATTACGTCTTTTCATAAGGTTCATCGGGGGGCGGACGGTGTACTTCTGTACGCCCCTCTGTATGCTTGACAGACGATGGTACTGGGAGCCGGAACTGCAGTCAGCGGTTTCCGGCTCCGTTTTTTTCACCGGCGAACGCTCGCCGCCCCTTTGGGACGCAGGCAGCCGACCGAATCTGGATTGCTGCAAGGGCTTTTAGACAGATCTGGTAACAGACCATGTGGAGCTCCAGGTCGTCGCCGCGGAAGATGGCATCGGTCCTGAGCATCGAGTAATTTGCGGCACGTAGCCATCCGGCAGGGGTATTGGCTGCCGGCGGCAGTGGTGACGCTGCGGCCTACCTTAGAAAGTGTTCGGGCGGGTCTTTCGGGCCAGCGCCGGGCTTGTCAGGAGCAAGCATGGCGCAGAAACTTGGCACATTGCGGTCCGACTGCTGGGGATTTAGTTCTCGAACGGGAGGTGCAGTGTGACTGTCAGACCTCCGCAGTCGTTGTTCGACGCTGCCAGTTGGCCGCCGTTCGACATCACTAAAGCGCGGGCGACGCTGAGCCCGGTGCCCGATCGGCCATTCTTGGTCGTGTGGTGCATGACGAAGATGCGCTCCGGGTCAGGGGCGCCGCCACCGGAGTCGATGACCTCAAGTTGGATGGACCCGGCAACTCGCTTAGTGCGGACGGTAAGAAGCCCGTTGGACGAGGGCAGGGCGAACATCGCCTCCGAAGCATTGAGCATAAGCTCCGTCACCACTCGGGCCATCTGATCGCTTTCGAGGGCGAGCTTAGGAAGATCTGAAGCGAGATCGTACTCGACCCGGAGCCGGCTGCAGTAGGTCTGCCTCTCGAACGGGCCACTAACTTGGCGAACGATCTCGTTCAGGTCGTGGCGCTCTTGGGAGTTTGCCTTCGCATGGAACTCAAGCGTGACGGTGCTTACCCTTGTCGTCGCAGCGTCCAGGATGGATGCGATGCGCTCGATCGAGATGCGCGCTCGCTCAAGGTCCGTCTCGTCACCGAGGAGGTTGCGGCTGAGCGACTTCACCTGGGCCGAAAGCGCGGTGAGGGGACTTCCCAGCGAGTGGCCGAGCGCCATCGCTAAACCGGACCGGTACACGGTGTCGTGCGCACGGGTGGCTGCGAGACAGGTCTTTTTGACCGGGATTAGTTGATCCAAATGCATTTGCGCCTCCGCTCGCGAGACGATCTGCCATGATTCGGATCGGGGAGGTATCCGTGATCGGGGAAGCATCAGCCCCCCCGATCAGGGGGCCGAGGCGGCGAGGATTTCATCTCTTCGCGGCTGAATAAGCCTTCCGGGCGGGGATGATAAGAGTGACGCGGGTGCCCGGGTTCGATGGAGCGATTTCAACAGCAGCCTCGATCAGGCCCGCTCTTTCATGCATTCCGGTAAGCCCGAAATGACCCGACGGCGACCGCCCGTTCGACGCAACGACCGGCAGGCCTATCCCGTCGTCCCGGACGGAGAGTTCAACGTTGGAGCGGCGATATTGGAGCGTGAGTTGGACAGTTGTAGCCTGGGCGTGACGGACGACGTTGATTAGTGCCTCGCGCACGATGAGGAGCGCCTCGTCTGCCACGTCCGCCGCAACCAGTCGGATTCTACCTGTGGTCTCCAGCGACCAGCCGATATCAGCTTGCCCCAGAACATCGCTTGCCAATGCACCGAGCGCCTCATCGAGCGACAGGGGGACGTCTTCGCTGCGAAGCGACTGCACGCGCCTACGCCCCTCCTCGAGGATGCCATCGACGCCGCGGAGCACATTCTCCAGTCCCTGCCGCTCGCGGCTTTCCTCCGGCAGTCGCTCCGCCACGGCCTGAAGGCGCAGGGCGGAGCCTTGGAAGCCTTGCAGGAACGTGTCGTGAAGGTCTCGGGCGATACGGGTCCTCTCTGCCACTCTGCCTTCTGCATCGCGACGGGCGGTTCCCTCAGCGGCTCGGATGCGCCAGCGTGCCAAAAGCCAGACGATTGCCACCGCACTCAGGACCGCTAGGGTCCGAAACCACCAAGTCTGGTGGAGAAGGGGGCGGACGGCGAATTTGAGTTCTGCACCCGGAGCGACCCATTCCCCCTTCTCGTTGTCTGTCTCGACGCGGAGGTTGTAGGAGCCTGGTCCTAGCCTTGTCAGGTTGATCTGACGGCGCCCGCCGATCTCGATCCACCCGTTGTCGTAGCCATCGACGCGATATCGAAAGCGGCGGTGGGTCGGCGTCGTTAGATCCGCCACGCCGAAGTCGAACGACGCGGTTCTGAGTCCGCCTGGAAGTGTCAGCCCGGCCAGATCGGTTATACGCGAACCATCAATTGTCGCCGACTTAATGATGATCGCTGGACGGTCGGCGGCCGGCTCGCGATCGGGGTAGACGCGGAACACTCTCTGTCTTGTGAGGAACCATGCAATACCGTCGCGATCGACGGCGGCCTGCGGACCGGATGCGCGCTGCGGTATGCCCACTGTGGCGTTGTCATCGTCGAACAGTTGGTAGGGGATGGGACTGCCCGGCCTATCGAAGGCCTTCTCGAGGTCGCTCCTCTTGACCCTGCTGATGCCCTTGAAGCCCATCAGCCATACGTAGCCATCGTTGGTGGCCACCAAGGCACGGGTGTCCCGCAGCCATGGATAGATCTCGAAGTCTAGCTTCGATACCCGACCTTCGCGCAGGCGGAGCAGACCGGTGAGGCCACCGATCACCGTATCGCCCGAAAGGAAGCTGATCGAAGTCGGTTGTTCGAAGCCGATCCTTTCGCCGTTCCAAGACGTGATCTTTGACCCGTCAACGAGGGCGACGCTCTTTCGATTGACCACCAAGACCATCCGACCCTTAGGGTCAAACCCCAGATCCGAGATATCTTCCACACTCGAAGGCAACCGAACCCGGTGCCATGCTCCGGCGCGCAGTTGGAACAGCCCGCTTCCAGGGACGACGACGTGGACGACACTATCTTCTCGGACGATGCAGAAAGGCGCTGCGATCGGCTCGACCGGCCACTTGTGGATCTTGGTCTCACGGCCATCCCGGACCTCCGCAAGCCCCTCGTCCATGACCGTCCAGATCACTCCCCTGCGATCGCCACATGCGCCATACGGCATTGACGACAGGGTGGCGTATGCCGTGGGCCCGCCATGACCGGAGACGGTCCAGATCGTCTCTCCAGCTACGATGCGGACCTGACCGCTCGTGTCGACCACCAGCTTGTAGCTGTTCTGCGGATTGGTCGGCAGACCCGGTGCGACTTCGACGACTGGCTTCGAGAAGCGGTCAAGGCCTCCTTCGCCTCCAGTCCACACGTTGCCGCTGCGATCGAGGTAGATTGCCGCCGTACGTGCCGAGGTGATTCCTTGCGCTTCGGAGTAGATGGCCGGTTCAGCGCCGAGGGGGCCGAAGAAGGCACCGTTCAAGTAGGTAGTGCCCCATAGGACGCCCTGACGGTCAACCAGCGTGCTCAGCTTGTTGAAGGCAGGGATCGTCCCGACGCGGGTCGCGCTCGAGAGCAAGCCGCTCCTATCGACTTGAACTCGCCGGACTCCGTGTGCCTCGGAAAGCAGCATCTGCCCCGAGGGATCCCGGGAAAGGTCGCCCATCTCGTCGCCCGTGATGCCGGTCGCCACGAAGCGGTCTGCACCCGAGCGGGCTACGTAGATCCTTCCAGCTGCATAGGCCCACATCGATCCATCGCTTGCGAGCTCTAAGTCGACGACGTCGTTGAAGGATCTGCCATCGGGAGCGTGCACCGGAACCCACCGATCGCCCACTCGCCGGAGGATGTTCTCGCCTCCGCCGCCCGAATTGATGACCCATGGGGCTCCGCGTGAATCTATGGCGATCCCGGTTATGGCTTCGCCGGGTTCTGGCAGCTTCGCATCGAGGGCGCGCGATTCGCGGAAAACGGCCACACCGCCACCAGCCCCGTATCCGATCCAGATGTCCCCGTCTGGCGAGGTCGCGAGCGCCGTCACCGCCAATGCGGTCCGCTTGTGCCCTGCCGGGGGCATGATCGGTTCAAAGCTAACACCATCGAACCGGAACAGCCCATCAAGGCTGCCAACCCAGAGGAATCCCTGCTTATCCTGGGTAATCGACTGAACGAAGGTCGGTGCGCCCATCTGCTTCGTCCAGCCGCGATGGGACACAGACATCGTCAGCGCGGTTTGAGGGGTTTGCTGTGCGATGCCGCCTGTTGCCGCGACGAGCAGCATCAGCAGCCCGGCGCAGGCGCCGACTATTACTGATGCTACATTGCGCAATGTTCGCTCCCGCTTTCGTCCCCGGCAGGCTTTTAGCTGCCTCAGATTGCAAGCCCGGACAATCGATAAGGTGGTATGCCCTTGGCTTGCGTCGTGGGTGGCAAGGGATCGACCCGTCGGATGCCGCGTCGATAGGCGCCGCGTCCTCGTAGACACCGCGCCACAGCAGTTTTGCCAGCTGCTACCTTACTCCGTCCGGCTTCACCGTCGCCAAGTATTCCAGCGACTGCCTCTCTATCGGTCGAGGTCAAGGCAGTGGCGACCTGCCTCATAACTGGGTTGTGTCCATCTGGGCCGGCGTAGTGGTCTAGGCGGGCGAGGATGAACGCTGCTGGCTTCCCGGCGATTGAATGCGCGCCTATACCGGCGCTACCGCGCAAGTCGGGACCGTGGCACATTGTGCACGCCGGCACTCCGGCGGGCTTGCCCAGCTCTGCGATATCGCGGCCTTTGCTCAAGGTTCCCGGCACGCTGGCCATGCAGATCGTGATGCCGAGGAACATGATGCTGACGGCGGTCACGGCCGCATTGACCAGTCGAAAGGCGACGGGGCCATCCATCCTCAATCCTCCTTCGAGGGGAGGAAGCGTCATGCGCCAATCCGTATCCGGCCCGCCATTCTACCACCATCAGTGTCGCTACCGCCCTTGGACGGTATCACTGCTGGCGGTGGACTAGCGCAGCGCTCTGCGCGCGAAATCGACGCTCGCGACGAGGCCATCGTGGGCGACCCCATGCCCTACTCCTTCAGAGGCGCGCGTCGTCACCGCGACACCGGCCGCACTCAGCGTCCGCTCGGCCATGCCCATCGACCGAAACGGCACGACGTCGTCTTGGGTGCCGTGGATCAGGAGAACTGTCGGTCGGCTGCGGATCTCCTCCTCCAGCAGTTCGGGGGCGACCAGCATGCCGGAAATGCCCACGATGCCCGCGACCGGCTGGGCGCGTCGCAGTCCGACGTGAAGCGCATCATCGACCCCTGGCTGAATCCGACCAACAGCAGGCGGTCGCTAGTCAGCTCCGCTTTTTCGAGCTCCAGCGTCAGGAAAGCGTCGAGACCAGGTGCGGCCGCCGCAGCACCGTGGGGCACGTTCCGTCATGGAGAACGCCTCGATTGGCCACCATTGGTAGGCAGCGGCCATCTGGGGAAGCTGAGACGGAGCGTTCGGTGCGACGAAGGCGGCAGTCGGTAGCGCCGGCTGGATATTGCGCGCCAGCGAGATCAGATCGTCTCCGTTCGAACCATAGCCGTGGATGAGCACCACCAGAGCCTCGGCTTTCGAACCCGACAACGGTGCTAGGCGTGGGCCATCGAGCAGCGCTGTGATCCTTTCCGCTTCCGTTGCGCTATCTCTACGCTCCCTTCGCGCGTGATTGCCAGCTCGCCGCGGCGGCCCAGCGCATTGGGAGCATAGGACAGGAAGCTAGTCATCTTCTTCACCCGTTCAATCCGGCCGTCCGACCAGATCGGCTACCGGCAAGCCGAACGAGAAGATCGCGCCGTTCGGGTGGTTGCTTCCCGCCCAGATCCGGCCCTGATGGTCGGCGAGGATGTCGCGGCAGATCGAGAGCCCCATCCCGAGGCCCGAGGGCTTCGTCGTGTTGAATGCCTCGAACAGCCGGGGAAGTGCTGCTTCCGACAGACCGGGCCCGGTGTCCACGACGTCCACTCCGATCTCCCTGTCTCGACACCACGAACTTACCGTGACCATTCGCGGGCCAGACCAGCCTTCGTCGAACGCATCGAGCGCATTGACGATCAGGTTCATCAGGACCTGCTGGATCTGCACCCGATCGGCCTGGACCGGTGGCAGCTCGTCCGTCAGCTCGATCGAAATGGCCACCCGGCGTCGGCGCGCGTCCGCATCCACCAGCGTCAGGGTGTCGCGCGCCAGTTCGTTGAGGTCGATGAAGACGCACGGCGAATTCCGTCGGCTGAACGATTTCACCCTGTCCAGTATATCCGCCGCGCGCTTGACCCCTGCCACTATGCGCTCCAGTGCGCGGCGGGCGGAGTCCAGGTTCGGTGTAGGCGCGTTGAGCCAGTTCAGACCCGCCATCGCGTTCGCCGACACGCTGGAGAGCGGCTGGCGCACGTCGTGTGAAATGGATGCGGAGAACTGGCCCAGCGTGGCGAGCCGGTTCGCGTGTGACAGTTCGTCGCGCAGTTCACGCATCCTGATCTCTGCCTGGCGGTTCGCGGCCTCTGCTCGGACGCGCTGGGTAATGTCCTGCATCGTCCCAATGTAGGCGCCCCGCTCGGAAACGTGCGTGGCCGGAAAGGCGACGAGATGGAGAATGCGCGGTTCCTGCCCGGGCTGCATCGCCGTGAACGTTAGATCAAGCTCGATGGGTTCCAGCAGCGCGTGGGCGCCCGCACTGCGCAGTTGATCGTGGTCCGCCGGGTCCACGCGGCTGAAGAAGTCTTCGCTGGTGACTTGTCTGTCCGCTTCGAACCCGAAGAGCCGGCGGGACTGAGCCGACCATTCCAACGTGTCGCTGGCAGGATGCCATCTAAAGCTCCCCGTGAGGCTGGCCCTCTCCGCGTGGGCCATGAGGGCCTCGCTTCGTCTGAGGGCTTCGGTGGCATCCTCCAGTTCCTGCGATCGCATCGCTACGAGGGCGTCGAGACGCACCGCGACGTCCTTTTGCTCCTGGAGCAGCCAGTGCTGCTGCACAGCGATCAGAGCCTGGCTTGCCGCCACGTTGACGAGGAGCCTTTCAGCCGAGGTTGGGAATTCTGGACGATCCGAACCGACGAACACGAACCCGAACTCGCCTCGGATCCCGAGATCGAGGGCGACGACAGACAGTTCCTCGCCATCGATCTCGGATGTCAGCGAATGGCTGCCGAGCCGGGCCTGGTGCTTGAACCAGGAGTCAGCGGACGCATCGACCGCGCCCTGCATTGTGGGTTCATCGCGCGCGGTTGTTCGGAAGGCCTCGATGTCGGGTCCATCGTGGGTGTCGAACAGGCGGACCAGCACGAATTGCGGTCTGAGCGTCTGGGCCAGGGCGTCGGCCAGGATATCGGCGATGCGGGACTGGTCGGCGCCGGCCCACATGGGGCGCAGTCCGAGGAGCGAAACAAGATCGTTCACGCAGCCTCGGAGGTAGTCGCACTCCTCGGTCAAAGACCGCCCAGCTTCAGGCAAGTGCGCAGCTCCCGCTTAGCAACAGCGATGCATCTGCTGCCTCTGATGAAGTGTGGAGATGACCGTCTGCGGGGGTTCGAAGAATGGGTTCTCGTGGATATGTCCGTTGAGGATGACGGTCGGATGGGTCCGCAGCGCCTGGACCAGAACCTGACCGGTCCATTCGGGGATGCGATACGAGCAGATCGACGCGTCGATCGCGTTGAAGGGCCCGTGGCCGAGCATCTGCATGGTCGCTTCGTACTCAAGCATCTGGTCGGTATTCAGGATCAGCTTCGCGTATTCGTATTCGCAGAAGAACCGGGTCCGCGGATAGCCGAGTTCGCGTCCCTCCTCGCAGAGGTCCTTGAACATGCCGATGATGTCCATGGTGTCGAAGGGGCCGCGATCGAAGAAGGTCTGCGACCAGTCGTTGATAGTCAGCTGCCCCGACGCAATCGCGGCAGCTACGTCGATGCCGCCTGCGACGAGGCGCTCGGCGTGGTCCTTCACGCGCGCAGGGTCGATGGTGTGATAGGCGCGCTCGCCGCGCTCGATACCGCCGCGGAAGAACGGCATCATCACCTCATATTGTTCGTCGAGATCGCGGAAGATGGCGCACACGTGGCCGCTCAGGGCATCCCAGTCGGTTGATCCTGAAACGCTCTCGACTAGATCGGCAGCTCTCGTTGACACTCTACGTGATCCCGCTCAAGCGCAGCCCCCCGAACGAGCCTCGACGCCGCGCGATTTTCGCATGGAGGGGCCGAGGGACAATATATTCCATGGTATGGGGTGAGGTTCGCGCTCGCTCGGATATAAGCGAACCAAGCTGAGCGCTGGGCTGTGCGCTAAAGGGCTAGGTCGGAGTGGTCGGCAAGGAACGTCGGACGAAGCTCGGTTATCTCCAGAGGTAGGTTCGGTAGTTCCCGAATATTCGAAGGAATGTCTCGCAATGCGGGTGTGAAGAAACGGGAATCGGATAAGGTCTCAGAAGGCTCGGGGTGACAGCGTCGTGATATCGCATTGGCTGCGCCGGAGGCGTTCTATGGCGCGGGATCGCGACGCCTCGGACCTGTCAGTCGATCGTCCGACGGACGATGCGCTCTCTGCAGCCCGGGCGCTGGCCGATCCAATTCCGCATCTGCTTGTCTGGGTCGATCTGGAAGGCCGCATCCGGTTTCTGAACCGGCACTACACGGAGCTGACCGGACAAGACCGGGACGAGGCCGTCATTCACCAGACCTGGCGCGACAAGGTGCATCCCGACGATCTCGAAGGACTGTCCGCGGCGCTCAGCATGGGACAGCCAGGGGATGCCGGGGTCCAGTTCGAGTTCCGCCTCCGACACGCCGACAGTTCCTATCGTTGGATGCTCCTCTCGGCTCGGGCCGGGGAGGAGACCGCCAAGGGCGGTCTATGGCAGGCCGAGGCGACTGACATCCAGGGGCGACTGTCCGCCGAGGAGGAGCTTCAGGATCTACAAAGAACATTTCAGGACCGGCTGGCCAGGCAGACGGCAGAACTGGTGAGGACCGAGGCGCGGTATTCGAGCCTGTTTTCGGTCAGCAAGATCGCGTTCGCGGAGCAGGAGATGGCCGACGCGGCGGTCATCCTTCACCGGTTGAAGCAGCAGGGGGTCACGGATCTCGCAGTCTACATGGCCGAGCATCCCGAGGTGCTCCAGGAATGCGTCGCAGCCGTCCGGACCGTGTCGGTCAACGAGGCATGCATGCGGATGCTCGGCTTCGACGATGTCGATGGCGCCGTAGACCGCCCAGTCGACAGCACGGCCGAGGACATCGAAGCCGTTCTGCTGCGGCAGTTCGAGATGATCTTCTACGGCCTAGAGAATGTGGAAGGCCGCGTGATGCTGATCGGCGCGGCCGGCCGTCGCGTCCCGGTTTTCTATTCTGTCACTCGGCTGGCCGACGAGCGGCAGCTCTCCAGCCTTGTCGACATCAGCAGTCAGGAACGTATTGAAGAGATGCGGCTGGCCGCGCAGGAGGAACTCGCGCGGGCGAACAGGGTCGCCACGGTAGGCGCCTTCTCGGCATCGATCGCCCATGAACTCAACCAGCCGGTCGCCTCAGTCAGCATCGACGCGAACACCGGCCTTCGCCTCTTGCGACGCGATGCTCCTGACATTGCCGCGGCCATAAGGGTGCTCGAACGGATGTCGTCGACCACCCAGCGGATCGCGACCATTGTAAAGCACACCCACGACCAAATCACGAGCGGGCACCAACTTGTGGAGAGGGTCGACCTCGTCGAGCTGGTCGGCAGGACCTGCGACCTCCTGGCGAGGGACATGCGCAGCGTCGGCATCCGCCTCCGCAACGAGTGCAAAGGCGAAATTCCGGCTGTCATGGGCAACTTCGTGGATCTCCAGCAGGTCGTCATCAATCTGATCAATAATGCCCGGGATTCCATGACAGTTGCCGGGACCGGAAAGGAGGTCATCGTCGGCCTGCGCGTGATCGGGAGCGAGGTCGAGCTCTCCGTTTCGGATCTCGGGACCGGCATCCCGGAAACGGACATCGACCGGCTTTTCGAGCCGTTCTTCACCACGAAGGAGGGAGGCATCGGTCTCGGCTTGCAGATTTGCCTCTCGACCATCCACCGCCTGGGAGGCTCGATGCACGCGGCCAACCGTCCCGAGCGAGGTGCGGTCTTCTCCTTCAAACTGCCGGTAGCGGTGTCGTGACGAGGCGATGGAGCATACTTGCCGGAGCCGCGGCCATCCTCCAGGCGATGACAGCTGCTCCAGCCCTCGCGCAGGCCGGCAGTGCCGGTGAAGAGGCCCGTGCGACGGAAGACGATAGCGGCGATAAGCGCGAGATACTGGTTACTGCACGTCGAAGGACCGAGCGGCTGCAGGCGGTCCCGATCGCTGTGACCGTGGCCGACGACCGGGATCTGGGGCGAGCGGACGTTCAGAGCGTCTCCGGGCTGGGGGCGATCACGCCGTCGATCAGCTTCCGCAACGCCAACATCGCCAGCTCGACCGCGAACCTGATCGTTCGGGGTCTCGGAACCTCGGGAAGCAACAGGAGCTTCGAGGGATCGGTCGCCATTTTCGTCGATGGCGTGTACCGGACGCGGGCCGCCGCGGCTCTGCAGAACTTCCTCGACGTGGGCGAGGTGCAAGTTCTCCGTGGGCCGCAGAGCACACTGTTCGGAAAGAACACGACCGCGGGCGCAGTCCTGCTGTCATCGACACGTCCTAGGTTCGACGCCATCTCGGGAAAGGGGGAGATCGCATATGGCTCCTACGACACTCTGCTACTACGGGCGTCGACGAACCTTCCGCTAGCGGACCATGCCGCACTCCGAATTGCGACGACCATTTCCCATACAGCCGGGTTCTACTCCGACGTCACGCGTAACCGATCGCTGAACGGTTCAACCACTAGGGGCGCGAAGGCCGACCTGCTGGTGGAACTGGCCGGCGGCACCACTGTGCAGTTGATAGGCGACGTCTCCAGAGGAACCGGCAACTGCTGCTACGCGACGTCCCCGGTCGTCGTCGGTCCGCTCCAGCCCTTCATCGACTCACTGATCGTCGCTGCGGGCGGCGTAGTTCCCTCGGAGCGCCCCCGGGATCGACAGCAGAGCCTGAACGGGGATGGCCGAGAGGCCGTGGATGACTACGGCGCAGCGCTGATCATCGAGGCCGCTGTATTCGGTGGAGCGCTCAAGTCGACGACTGGCTACCGGCACTATTCAGTCGATCAGATCAACATGGATCCGGACTTCTCGGGCGCGGACATCTTCCGCTACGACGAGAGCTTCAGGAGCCGCTTCCTGTCGCAGGAGGTCACCTTTTCTCTGCCCGTCGAGAGACTGAGCGGGACGCTTCTCCTCGGGGCGTTCGTATCTGACGAGCAGCTTGTGATGGGACGCAAACTACCGTGGGGTGCGCAGGCGCAACCGGTGTGGGACGCGCTGCTCTCCGGTCTCGGCCTGCCGCCTGGGACCGCAGACGCTTCTCCGGGTCTTATCGCGCATGAGGACATGGGTGGCGCCGCCCGGACCTATTCGGTTTTTGCCCATGCGGAGACGCGCCTGACGAGTCGGCTGAGCATCGCTGGAGGCATCCGCTACTCGATCGAGGACAAGACAGGCAGGTTCGCCTACCGCTACTATCGGCCGGCGGCAGCGGAGCCGTTCCGGCTGCTGGGGATCCAGCCGGGCCCACCATATGACGCCACGCATCACGACGGCGCGATCAGCGGCACGGCCGGGATCGAGTTTCAAGCCTCCTCGTCGACGCTTCTCTACGCCACCTACAATCACGGCTTCAAATCCGGCGGGGTGAACATCGACGCCAACGGGGCGGGAACTCGCGAGAACAATCCTGCCGAGGTTCCGGGAGGAAGGCCGCTCGATCCCGAATACCGACCGGAAACCATCGACGCGTTCGAGGTGGGCGCGAAGGTTTCGTATCTCGGCGGTGCGGCGCGGACGAACGTGGCGCTGTTCCACTACGACATCAGCAGCCTCCAGATCGCCCAGTTCGTCGGCACCCGCACGACCGTCATCAACGCGAAGGGGGCGGAGGACTATGGTGTCGAGATCGAGAACAGGTTGCACCTCACCAGGCACCTGGCGCTCGACGCGGATCTGACATGGATAGCGCGCGCCCGATATGACGCTGCCGGCGGGATCGACCCGGTGCTCGCGGGCGCCCGCTTCCGCTTCGCGCCCCGGGTGAGCGCCAATCTGGCCGCCAGCATCGATGCGCCTGTATCCCGGACCATGTCTGTCACCGGTAGGGTTCAATACCGATACACAAGCAGCCAGTTCGTCGACACGGCGGGTAGCTATCGGCAGGGTCCCGTCGACATCCTCGACATTAAGGCGGGGGTCGGGTTCCCATCCGCTCGCCTCAATCTGGAGGTCGGCGTGCGCAACCTGCTCGACGTGACCTATGTCGAACAGGTGTTGGCTACACCGCTGCAGGCCGGCTCCTACAGCGGATTTCTCGGAGCGCCGCGAACCTTCGAGGCCAGGGTCACCAAGACGTTCTGACCACTACGGTCGAAGACCCGACGGCACCGGACGATCAGTCGAACAGCTTGGCCGCAGTGGTTGCCACCAGCATGCCCTGGTGGCGAGAGCCCGCGAGTTCGATCTCGGAAGGATGCCTCGAACCGTCGCTGCCCGCGATCGTGGTCGCGCCGTAAGGGGCGACCACGACGATCTCGTCGATCGTGCCCTGCCCGGGATGGCTGTAGGGGAGACCGACGATGGTCATACCGAAGTGCATGAGGTTGGTCATGATCGAGAAGCGCTTAATCGCCTTGCGGCGGTTTATTTTCCCCTCGACCTGACCGCTGGACCAAGGCGTGGCGATTGCGACGGCGATTGCGTCCTTGTCCGCCTCCGCGCCGGCGGCGAGCTTAGTGTCTGCCGCCATGGCGATCCATGGATCGAGCCGCGCTTCGTCCTTCGAGCGCATCATGGCATGAAAGCGATCGAGGGCCTCACGTGCGATGATCAGCGCGGGCACGGCCTTTTCGATCACCGCGTTGATCAAGACGGTTTGCGCAGAACCGGTCTCGCGTTCCGTGGTCATGCTGCGCGCAATGGACACCAGGCGCGGCTGAAGTGCAAGCCTGCGGTAGCCGCGACGTGCAGTGCAGCCCGTCAGAGCTACGCTGATGCCATGCCGGTTTGCACTTCGAATGGCGAGGGATCCCTCTGCTCGACGAACTGGCCGCCCGCATGTGGGCATCGTGCGAGACTTAAGACCCGGCGACGCAGTGGACAAAGGAATAGGACTATGCTGGGCCGCACTGGCAGTTCGTCTTCCGGAACTATGCGCGCACATTCCTGGCAGCGGCGCGCGGGGATCACGATCGCGACGGGTAAGCCCAGCCCCCGGGCCGGATGAACGGTTTCGTGATCGACTTTATCGATATCGCCGGGCACGAGGCGGAGCAGGAGCCCATCCAGCCCTGCGGCTGGCGCTTGCCTAGCTCTCGACCAGCCTCATCGCAGAGGACTGGCAAATAGAGCGCTTTTGGACCCGCTTGACGTAACCGCCCGGCACCCACGGCATGAACCTTTACTTTCAGACGCGGGATGTTTCGATCTATCTCAACCGCTGGAAAATCCTGGCTAAGGAGCGATCAGAGCCACGAAAGCGAGGGAGCTCAACGCGCGGTCAAGGCTGAGAAACGCGACCGGCAAACCGATAAGGATCGAGGCGACGGCAGCGCCGCCCCAATAGCGCCGGGTCATTCGCGCTCTCCCGCATGATCAACCACAACTATGTCGATCATCGCTCGAAAGAAGGCGAGCAAATCCGCCGCCGGCATCGCAGGAACTTGGAAGGCTCCGTGATCGATGGCGCGCTCCACATCTTCTTCCGTTGCCTTGCGGCGAGCAACCGATACGTCCATCCGACAATCTCCGATTTCTGTCGGTCAAATCATCGACTTGCATAACATAGATTATTCTCGCACGACGTTGCATTCGTGCACACAGGATTTGAAATCCGGCAGAAGCTTGTGAAATTTTTGTTCCGCAGGCCCGGCCTATCGCGGCAGCGCAAGCGCTTTCCTCGTAAGCTTCAAGATGCCTAGTTGCCTTCCTCCCGATACGGGCTCGGCTGTTCGAAAAAGCCCGTAGCGACCGTGATATGAGTTCATATCGAGGGTAAGGACAGGCAGCCGTCCTCGGTTACTCGCCCCAGCGCCGCGCCAACCCTCGCCTGATCAGGTATTCGCCCGCGTCGCGGTCGTTGACATAGATATTTGCCAGCGTGCGGCCATAGCGGTCCTTCCCGAAGCGCTCGATGGACACGCGCCCCGTCAGCAGGAACGACTGCAGGGCGTCCCGGCTGGCCGCACCTTTCGCGAAATCGCACCAGGCTGGATTCTTCGAGCCAGCGAGGCGCCGCCGCTGGGCTGGCTCGCATCGAGGCGAGTCCTGCACCTCCGGCGCGTCGATCGACTGGAGGCGCACCTTCTCGCCGGTGCAGAGCCGAATGGTGTCGCCGTCATGCACCGTCGCGATGCAAAGGCCGGAGGCGAGCAGCAGGGGAATGGCGATCATGCCCGATCCCATGCACGCCATCGCGTCATCGTGCCAGCCGAGATGGAACCAGCTGCGATGACAATCCCGAAGGTTCACCCCTTCATCTGATCCCTGCGGCATTGTGTGATTGCAGCGATCCCTTGAGAACCGAGAGACCCGGAGGGGCGCCTCGCTGTGCGAGCGCGCTCTCACGTCGCCGACCTTGCAGGCCAGCGCCGCCGAGCCCTGCAAGACAGGTCTCGGCCATCCGGTTTCGATCGCTGGCGCGTGCGGCAGGCAGGCCTGCCTGATACAGGCGCGCGCTGCGCGGCGCGGCGTTGGGCGTTGGTCCTTCCCTTCGAGCGGAGGTGGGCTTTCGTCGCCGTCCTGGGCCCGCGCGCGGCCCATGCAAATGCCGGCAGGCAGGCATTCCTCCACGTGCGTTGCGGCCCTTCGGGTGCATGAACCGCTCGTGCGCGGACCCCGTGCGTCTCCTCGCCGCCCACCCCCGCTCCTGCGGGGGACCAATGCTGGATTGGGGCGGTGTCAGGAGGCAAGGCATGGTTTCCCGTTCCCCGCGCAGCGCTGGCGGCAGGCAGCGCAAGGCATCCCGCTGTGTGTCGCCACAGGCCGAGCGGTCCAATCTCTACGATACCGTAACAGCCAAGATCATCGCCCAGCTTGAGGAAGGGCGGCTGCCGTGGGTGCAGCCTTGGGGCAGGGTGGATGGAGTGCCGGGCTGCCCGGCGCTTCCTCGCAATGCCCTGACCGGGCGGCAGTACTCCGGGATCAACATCCTGCTCCTATGGGGAGAGGGGATCGCGGGCGGCTATTCCTCGCAGCGCTGGCTGACCTTCCGGCAGGCGCTGGAAGCAGGCGGGCATGTCCGCAAGGGCGAGCAGGGGACCATGGTGGTCTATGCCGATCGCTTCGTGCCCGAGACCGAGAGGGCAAGGGTGGAGGCAGCGGGCGGCGAGGCGCGCGCGGTGCCGTTCCTCAAGCGCTTCACCGTCTTCAACGTCGCGCAGTGCGATGGTCTGCCCGGTGAGATGGCGTACGATCCCGCACCGCTGCCCGAGCGCGAGATCATCCCGCTCGCCGAAGAGGTCATTACCGCGAGCGGCGTGGATTTCCGGATCGGCGGGGACAAGGCATTCTATGCGCCGGGCCCGGACTACGTACAGGTTCCGCCGCAGCCCGCGTTCCACGACCAGATCAATTATTACCGGACCTGCCTGCACGAACTGACGCACGCGGTCGGCCATCCCTCGCGCCTGAACCGCAAGCTGATCAATTCGTTCGGCTCGAAGGACTATGCCCGCGAGGAACTCTGCGCGGAAATGGGTTCGGCTTTCCTGTGCGCTGCGCTCGGCATCGTCCCGACCGTGCGCCATGCCGATTACATCGGCGCATGGCTGGACGTGGTGCGCGAGGATTCCCGCGCGATCTTCAAGGCGGCTAGTCAGGCCAGCAAGGCCGCCGACTGGCTGCTTGCCCGGCATGCCGCCGCGAGCGCTGGCGGACACGCGGGCGCAGGTGCGCAATGCGCTGAGAGTGCCGGGGGGAAGGTGCCCGCATGAGTCTGCTCTCCCGCACAGCGTCCCGGATGCTGCTGGCCAATGCCCGCATGAGCGCGCGGCATCCCGCCTTCGATCCCTATCCACTGGTTCGGCTGTTCAATCCGCTCGGGCCCGGCACGTGGCTGGTCAGCGAGCTCTATCCGGATGGGGACACTCTGTTCGGTCTCGCCGATCTCGGTTTCGGGTGCCCGGAACTGGGCTGTTTCAGCCTGCGCGAAGTGGCGGGCATCCATCTGCCCTTCGGGATGGGGATCGAGCGCGACCGCATGTTTCGTACCCGCCAGCGCATGTCGCGATGGACCGAAGTCTCGCGCCTGCTCGGATCGATCGGCGCGGCGCAGGCCTACCTTGACCAGATGGAACGCGCCTTCGGTTCCATCCCTGAAATTCCGCTGAAACGCGGATGACGCGGGCGGCCGTTCGCCGCCATCCCAAAAGCCGGTCCGCCCGACCATTCCACCTGAAGGACGGACCGGCCCCTCACTAGGAGTAAGGCTTATGAAACTCGCTTTTGTCCATCTCGACAAGCTTTGTGTGAGCAGGCTCAACATGCGCTACGCGCGCAAGGCCCCCGATGTCTCCGACATCCTGCCCACCGTCAGGGCGCGGGGCGTCCTCCAGCCCATCATCGTGCGGCCCTGCAGCGGAGCCGAGGGCGAAACCGGCCATCACGAAATCCTTGCCGGGGCGCGGCGCTTTCATGCCGCGCAGATCATAGAACAGGAATGCACTGGACAGCCGGGCCACGAGCCCGCGCAACTGCCGTGCGCCATTCTTGAAGACGGCGATGATGCCGCCGCCATCGAGGCCTCGCTGATCGAGAACAGTGCCCGGCTCGACCCCGACGAGGTGTCGCGCTGGGAATGCTTCATCCGGCTGGTGAAGGAGGGGCGCAAGCCCGCCGACATCGCCGCGACCTTCGGTCTGCCCGATCTTGCGGTGAAGCGCATCCTCGCGCTCGGCAATCTCCTGCCGCGCATCCGCGACCTCTACCGCCGCGAGGAGATCGACGCAGGCACGGTGCGCCACCTCACCCTCGCCTCAAAGAGCCAGCAGAAGGCATGGCTGGCGCTGCTCGATGATCCCGGCGCCTATGCTCCCAGAGGTTTCAATCTCAAGGGCTGGCTGTTCGCGGGCCAGTCGATCCCGGCCAGGCATGCGCTGTTCGACGTGAGCACCAGCGGCCTCGCGACCGTCGCCGACCTGTTCGGCGAGGACAGCTATTTCGCTGACGCGCCCGCGTTCTGGACCGCCCAGAATGGGGCAATCGAGGCGCGGCGCGGCGAATACCTCGAGCAGGGCTGGGCCGATGCTGTGGTGATCGGTCCCGACGCCCATTTCCACGTCTGGGAGCATGAGAAGACACCCAAGCGCAAGGGCGGGCGGGTCTATCTCGATGTGCGCGCCAATGGCGAGGTGATCGCCCATGAAGGCTTCCTCAGCCGCAAGGAGGCCGCTCGCCTCGCCAAGGCTGGTACGAACGCGCAGGGCGACGCCGGTATCAAGGCCGTCCGTCCCGAACTGACCGCCAACATGCAGACCTATATCCACCTGCACCGCCATGCCGCCGTCCGGGCCGAACTGCTTGCCTTTCCGGGCGCCGCGCTGCGCCTCATGGCGGCTCACGTCATCGTCGGCTCGCATCTCTGGCGGGTCACGCCCGAGCCGCAGGCTGCCCGCAGCGATGCCATCGCCGAAAGCATCGCGAACAGTGCCGCCGAAACCGTGTTCGACCGCGCGCGGGTCGATGTGCTCGCCATGCTCGGCTTGCCCACGGAAGAGCCGCATGTGACCGGTGCGGAAAAGCCCAATGGCATGTGCGCCCTGTTCGCACGGCTCCTGCTGCTTCCCGACAGTGCCGTCATGGCCCTCATCGCAGTCGTCATGGGCGAGACGCTGGCAGCGGGGAGCCCGGTCGTCGAGGCGCTGGCGCGCGAGATGGGCGCGGACATGCAGCACTGGTGGAAGGCCGACGATGCCTTCTTCGAGCCGCTGCGCGACCGTGAAGTCCTGCTTGCCATTCTGGGCGAAGTGGGCGGATCGGAAGTCGCGTCCGCCAGCACCTGCGAGAAGGCGAAGACCATCAAGGCGATCATCCGCGATCACCTCGATGGTGCGAACGGACGCGAGCGCTGCGAGAACTGGGTGCCGCGCTGGATGGCGTTTCCGCCTGCCGCGTACACCGCGCGCGGCGGGGTCGAAACCGTCGATGCTCATCGCCGATCCCTGATCGTCGCGGATGATTATGATGTCGACGCCTCCGAAACCGGCTTGGAGCCCGATGACAGGCCCGACGACGGTGACGCGCTGGACGTGATCGCGGCATAGACAGCCGCCCGCTCCATCGGACCGGGGCGGCAAGCGCCGCCCCGGTCTTTGCAAAGGGGAGAAGGGGCGAGGGGTCGTGGAATGTTCGCCGCTGGCGGGCTTCCCTTCCATCGGAAGCCCGCCAGGAAGCACGGCGCCCCGCATCAAGGATCGGTTTCGCGGCACGGCCGTCTAGCTGGTCATGTACCGGCAGGGTGTCACTTAAATATTGACACCTGAGCGCCGTCACTTAAAAGGGACGCCAATGGAGGTAACGCAAACTGCGGTCTTCGCGCAGTGGTTTCACCGTCTACGCGACCCAAAGGCGCAGTCCAGGATCGCGCAGCGGATCGCTCGCATCGAGATCGGCCTGATGGGCGATGTGAAATCGGTGGGAGACGGCGTATCCGAAGCCCGCATCGATTATGGGCCGGGTTACCGGCTCTATTTCACGCGGCGCGGAGATGAGCTGGTTATCCTGCTGGTCGGCGGCGACAAGTCCTCCCAGCAGCGGGATATCGCCAGAGCAAGGCAACTCGCGGCTCAGCTCTGAGACGCACAGCAACTGGCCAGGCCAAGGAGGGCAGCGCCATGACTATCGAACTTACCCGCTTCGATGCGGCCACGTATCTCACTCAGCCGGAAGATCAGGCGCAGCTCCTCGCAGCGGCGGTCGAGTCCGGCGATCCGCACATTGTCGCCAAGGCGATCGGCATTGTCGCGCGCGCCCACGGCATGACCGAGCTCGCCCGCGAAACCGGAATGAAGCGCCAGCAACTCTACCGGGCGCTTGGCCCCGATGGCAATCCGACCCTCGAAACCATGCTCAAGGTCCTGCCCGCGCTCGGCCTCAGGATGCGGATCGAGGCGGCCGCCTGAGCAAAGGCTGCGACTGTTTCGCTCCCCCATTGGGCTTTCTGCCGCTGACCACCTCACCGCGAACTGGCGGACCTGCAAAAGGGAAGGCGGAAAGCAACGCCAAGGCGCGGGTTGTCCCGTCATATCGCGCCGTGAGCGCGTGCAAGCTTTGCGTCGGGCCCTTCAGGCGTCGTGGGTGCCCCGAATATCGATGAAAATGTTCTGCCCCCAGTGCAATGCCCGAAACCATCGGCTCCAAAGGCACTGACCTGGAGCATCGCGCATGCCTGCCAAACCATCGCCTCCGGCTTATTTCCCCGCCCGCCGAAGCGGGCTCCTCGCGGGCGCTGCGCTTCAAATAAGCCTGCGGCTCCGGTCCTCCGCTGCGCTACGGCCTGACGGTTAGCACCCCTGCTGGCGCCGCTCTGCCGGTCTGCCTATCGCCCGGATGGTTCGGGCGGACCTTCAGGAGACAGAACATGCCCGCAATCGGTTACGTCACCCGCTCCGGCTCGATCTTCAAGGGCCAGCTTCGCACCCTCTCGATCCGTGCCGAAATCGAAATCTCCCCGAACCCGCGCAAGAGCGCCGACAGCCATCCCGATTTTCGCATCACATCGGCCGGTGTCGAGGTCGGCGCCGGATGGCAGCGCCGCAGCGAGGCAACCGGAAACGACTACGTGTCGCTCACCCTGGCAGCGCCCGAGTTCGGTCCCCGACGCCTCTATGCCAACCTTGGGCGTGCAGCCGGCCAGGAGGACGAGGAAACCTACGCCATCATCTGGAACCCCGCCGACTGATGCCGGGCCTGCTCCCCGGCGCCGCCGGGGAGCAGAATCTGCAATTGACGCCTGCGCCAACCCGGAGTGAACAGGTATTTATTTATAGAAGCAGTCTTCTATTTATATTTGCAAAACCTAAAAACTAATCCCGGCATGAAAATTCAGTTTAAATGCCCGGATGCAGCCAAAGAGCGAGTGTGATATTAATACATATCCAGTGATTGGCAGATCGCGCTCGGTGGTGCGTTGGTCGCCTCGATGGTATTCATCATCGCCGCCATGCTGGTCGACTTTAGGTCCTCGATCACTCTGTTGCGGACAGGTCGGAACCAGTGGTCATCGCTGGAAACAAATTCCAGCAACATGGTCTCCACAAGGTGCGCATTGATCGACATCGAAAACGCTAAACCCTCGGAAGTCTCATGCTCGCCCCATACCACAACCAGAGGAAGGTCGGCAGATCGAGCCTCGAAGTCCTCTTCGGACCTGATGTCGGGCCTGTAACGCGGAGAAAGTCCGTCACTTTTGGAAAGTCCCGCCATGACCAGGGACCGCAGTGTTTGTTCCAAGTCCATTTCCGGCGTTTCGACCTTTGGTCTCGCCTTCCTGAACCATCCGAAAATCGCCAATATGATCTCCTGAAAGATAACTGACTTGCGGTGGGATCATGATCGACCCTGAACAGAAAACAAGCTCTTGGATAGCGGGGGACATTCCACGTCGCCCAGCCCGATAGCTGATTGTATCCAGGAAGGTAGCGGGCCTGTATTCCGGCGCGGCGCCCAGCCGATAGGGTGGAAACTTCTCTCTCAGACTTTCGATCGTGTCATGCGCCGCTCGGCCGCCTCAAGGATGAGCGGTTCCCCCAATTTTGCCGCAGCCTCCACTCCGCTTTGCTCCGCTACAGCTACGACAAAATCGGCACCCCCACTCCCCGCTGCGCGGCGCCCGGATAAACCCGGGCGTCCCTGACCCGGCCGATCGCCGCACGAACCGGCGCGCCCTGTCATCAAGAAGACAGGAGGTCATTATGCAGACGATTTCGAACTCAGCGCTCGCCGACGATGCCGCCTACTTTGCGGCTTGCGCGAAGGCAGCACGCCGCGCCCGGTACAGCTACTTCACGCAGTACGTCATCATGGACGGAGAGCTGGGCTATCTCGCTGTGGACGAAGGCGACTACAGCCCGATGCCGATGGAGATGGTCGACAGGGTAGTCTACGCCGTCACCGGGCTACTGGATGACGAGATCTGACTACCGAGGGGAGGGCCGCTAAGGCTCTCCCTTATCAAAATCGCTGCCTGCAAGTCCTCACGGATTGCAGAAATTTCCTCCCCTTCCAGCGCTGGCGGCCAGTGCAGCAAACGTTTAGCGTACCCTGTGCCACCACACACGCATTGTACGCACGGGTGCTGCTCACCAAAGCGATTATTTTCAGCAGCTTAGATCAAATTCCTAAGGCGGCTGGGACACATTTTGTGCCCTAGGAATTTTTGAAGCAAGGTTTTTTGTTCTCATTTTGAAAAGGAGCGGAGCCGCATTTCCGGGCTGGGTGAGCTTCAACTTGATCCCTATGTGGCCGATTGCAGCGGCTATCGTAATCCCTTGCGCGGCGCAGCATCCGAGACCTTCATGATACGCGCGGGTTCGAACGATTCTAGCGTAGCTTTTGAAACTACGCTCGCTTCGTGAGCGTGGCTCATCATTTCATGTACAGCTCTCGCAATGTCACTGTCATGAGTCTTGTCCACCTTCGTTCCCATCATCAAGTCCCATCAGAGGCTCAGAAATTAGCGGTTGATCAAATTTGGTGGCACGCTCACGAAAAGCCATGGTTGCCGCATCGAGGCAACACTGTATCAGATTAAACCTGAGTGGGGATATGGGCTGTAATTGATGGCTGTCACTGAATTAATGGTAGCTGCGTACACGGCAGGGATGCAGGCTGATAATGACCTCCACAGAAAGTGGATTAGGGTCATGCACAAACTTTCGGAAGTGACGGGGGTAGCCCATCTCGGCACCTTAGCTTCAGACAGTAGGCTCGACATGCTACTTCGGGTATTGGAGGCCGAAAGCCTTGAACGATTGAAAAGCCCTGCGCGAAATCAAATTGATTTCTCGCAAGATATTCTGTTTTCTCTTTCCGAATGTTGGGTTTTGCGAGCCTATGAAGTTATCCGCGCTGGATGGGAGCGAATGGGACGGCCTCCCAGGGGGCACGATAAGATGCGGGCCTTGCTTCACCGCCTAGGTCTTGCTCGTATGCCTATAGCTAAGGGCGAGATTCAGCAGGCAAAAAGGGCTGAGAAAGCTGGCGAAACTATCATGCTCACCCACTCGAATGGCTGTGATCCACAACCGTATGCTAATAATGGGTCTTACATTGTACCTCGTGCGATATGCCCTACGACCGGCGCGATGATGTGGATCACAGTGGACATCAATCCGGTTCAGTCGGTCGCGATCTGTCGGCGTGATTTATCTGACGAGTTTCTTGCTGTCATTGACTGAAGCTTGAGAGAAAATCACCAATAGATAGCTACCACCTCTACATCTAACATTCGCGATCTTTTTGAATCTAGCATGACTGGAGTTGGCGTAAATTGGCTATCTTTAGACTTAGCAAAGTCTGGAAAGAGCGGAAGGTTGAGTGCTTTTCTTGCTCGCTCTCGAGC
Source organism: Novosphingobium sp. HR1a (assembly GCF_015594425.1). Taxonomy (NCBI): domain Bacteria; kingdom Pseudomonadati; phylum Pseudomonadota; class Alphaproteobacteria; order Sphingomonadales; family Sphingomonadaceae; genus Novosphingobium; species Novosphingobium sp. HR1a. The sequence goes on along the minus strand of NZ_JABXWS010000113.1, from coordinate 24,673 downwards.
GCTGAAATCCGCTTCGGGGGCAATTATTTCACCGCTAACATCTTCAATCACGGCCTTCACCTGCGAAAAAGCTGCTCTCTGGCCTTCCGCTGTCTCGAAAACGAAGTTTCTAAGGGCAATGCTGCGATCAATATTATCTGATGCCGTGTCCGAGATTTTCTTAACCAAGGACGATAGAATTATTTCCTTGTATTTTATTAAGGCCATTAGCAATTGATTGTTTAACGGCTCTGATCCGCCGTTCGGAGAACTGTCTGTTGATGCTAGCATCGCCATTTTACTCGATTCTTCAATCTGCTTTGCTAGGTCTGGGACAAAGTCGCGGAATATGTCTGCCGCTTTGATTGGATTCCAATCCGATTGAAGTCCAGATTTTGACAGTCGGCATAATACCGTAAATTCATTTTCCGCGAACAAAACGCGGCGGATATCCTTCCAATACGCGGAGTGCTCTGTCACGCCAACGATTTTGAGAGGCGCGGTTTCTATATCAAAATTTTCTAAAGCCCGGTTATCTACAATATACTCCTCTTTACCATCCAGAACTACAGAATAATCTGATGCTATTCCATCTATAGGTATTAAGCCTGCCAGTAACCTATTTATTATTTTGTTCGCATTTTTTGCATTATATAGGTCGCTGAATTTTACATTTTCGATAAACATGGTTGGGCTGTCATCAAACATGTCTGAAAATTCAGCGATCATACTGCTAATCTGAAAAATCCAGGAAGCTGATAAGCGGACACGAAACTCTAACAGGTCTCCTCGTTTGAGGTCCGTTGACTTGTATGCCGAGTATTCCTCTGGGTTTGAGAACAAGATATCCATTGAATCGGGCAGATTAACAGCCGTCTCAGGTTGAATTTTCCGCAAATTTTGCAGCATATGCAGTTCACGGAACAGCGATTGCGCGTTTGCTTTTCTAACAGTCTGAATGGCGTTGCTATTGGTGCTTTGAAATCTCGACGTTATTTCGGCGGCTGGGCCGACCGCTGATTTCGCGCTAATCTTTCCGCCCGATTCTGCAAGAAGGGCGACCTCAGATTTAGCCGTTATATTATCGGTGATCTCACCCTTTTGCGAAGCCAACAGACTGGAAAGACTGATTTCATCGAGATAAATAAACTCCCGAAGAGGTGCTTTGCTATTTTCAATATTGCTGCTTTGAGACGTGCTTTTAAGCCCTAAATAGGGAAATATCGAGCTAAACGCTAATTTGTTCGATATCATCTTATCTGTCTCTCTCTGGGCGTCGTGCAACGCGCTCGTAAGCTTGGGCAATGTCCTCACCGGCGATCTGGCTTCTTCCGTCAGATGCTGAAAGAAGGGCTGCTTCCGTCCAGATCGCCGTTAACCGTGCGGCAGACCAATTATGTGTCCGAACCGCTATGTCGATGATCGGCAAATCGGCATCGCATCGGACGCGACGCATCCCGACACGTAAAATTTCCAACCGATCAAGTACGTCAGGCAAGCCGAACTCGATTTCCCAGTCAAAGCGTCCAGGGCGTGTGAGCGCAGGGTCCAATGCATCGACACGATTTGTCGCCGCAATTACGATAGTTGCGTTCTCGTAATTACTGAACCCGTCCATCAGTGTTAGAAGCTGAGCAACCATCTTTCGCGATGATTCATTGCTATTACCTGATCGTGCTTCGGCGATACTATCAATCTCATCAAAAAAAATAATTGATCTGCCGGATTCAGCATTCCCAGCATGCTCAAATATTTTACGGAGCATACTCTCTGAATCGCCAACCCACTTACTGACTATGGCGGGCCCACTGATGCTGTAGAAATTCGCATTAGCTTGGTTGGCGATAATTCTGGCGAGATGGGTCTTCCCGGTCCCTGGAGCACCTGTGAATAGTACACCTTTTACGGGCCTAGCCCCAATTGCTTGCAACTCAGCTCTCCGATCAAGCTGAGTTTGAATAAGTTCTTTGGCCCTTGCGACAACGTGAGTATAGCCGCCAAAATCATCAAACGAAAAGCCATCCTTCTCCGGCTTCACTAAAAATGATGATGCGGAGACCTCGGTATCATCTAAATGAACCCGCACTCGGATAGGATCATGAGATAATATTCTCTTGATTTCTGATGAGCCATCTATTTCAACTGTGTTGTTTTCGGAGACTGGGAATTCTTTCTGATTTCCAAGGGAGATAATATTGCCCCCTGCCTCCCCCAAGATAGTCCCGTCGGGAAGCACCTCTCGAATGACAGACGTTAAGAGGGACGTGGGCCATAATTCTTCTGGCACCCTTCGCCATTCGTTCCCATGGCTTAAAACAACATCATCCTTGCTGAGGGTGCCTTCGGGGAGCCCCTTCATGCGCGCCGTCCGGCCATCGGCCAAGCGAAAGAACACAACCCCAGAGACATCGTCGATAAGAATGACCTTCATCAGGTCACCTTTGAAAGCTCCGTCAACCTCGTCATCGCTATCATTCATTGTTGTTACATAAGCACAAACCCTGACTCGACAAAGGGGCGGGCCACAAATTTCACCATTTGCATGGGCGAAAGAAAGGTGTTCGATTTCGAAGCTCAAGGCGTGGGTAAGGCGCTGCCGAATGCGGCATTTATTTCCCTATAAAATATCTTAAGAGAAATAATCCATCCAGTAGGGGTTGGAAATTTATGTAATTTCATGCATATAATTGGTTTATATAATTTTATACGAACATTTCTAAAATCATGAAATGGCTAACCGCGCATAATAATATGTTATTAATTCAGAATACGACAATATTATACCTACTAGCGCCCCATGTGTAATGCGCTCAATTTTGAGATGTTAAGCCTTGACATTGGAGGTGAAAGCCTCCATGTGAAGACTTCCTAATCCGGTAGGAAGCTCATAACCGTTGATGCTGAGTTGCAAGGTTAGAGGGGACTACAAAAGTGCCGTGTCAGCTATGATCTAAAAGGCTGAATTACTGCACTCGGCGAGCGTGCTACATATGTAGACGACTCCGTGGAGAAAACTCAGAACGAAATTTCGGCTTCGGCCAATAGTAAAGCGGGCTACAAATACTGTAGTCCGCTTTATTTATTTTTGCGTTGGGGCTGGAAGCAGATGATCGTTTGGAAACACGTTGATGTATTTTCGTTTTTCCGACTTTAGTGCGCGTGCTACCGTCCCGCCGTCATACAGCGTGCACTGAAGTGTGTCTGATTTTGAGGAAGATACCTCATAATGAAACCCTTTGAAGATCGATGCCCCAAAGCGAAAGCGGCCCGCGAGGAAATGGCGCGGGGTCGCTCCAGTGGGATGAGGTTGCCCATGACAGACTCCATCTGCTGCAGGCTCGAATGTTAGGTTGCGGTCGTCGCTATATTTCTTTGCGCCGTCGAATTTACATTGCCTAAATAAGTTGCAGAGCCGGCCGATCTCTTTCTTAAGTTCATCTACTTGCAGCCCTCGGTACCAAAATCGACCAAGATGTTTTGTGATTTTAGAATCAAAGTTGAACAAAGGCAGCGGCAGGGGAGAGGATTTTCTGCTCGCATACAGTGATTGGGATACTTCGTGGAGCAACGGTAGAATGCCGTTGATGCGATTCTCAATATAGGTGCGCGTTGGTGTTTCTTTGTGTACGTATTCGATTGGAATGAATTCTATCCAAGCGGAACGTCCAAACGCCTCCCATAGATGGGCGAGGTCATCAGGGCTGGGCGGGCCATAGCCCCAGATCGATAGACGTGCAGTCTCGGCAGGAGCCTGTTCGTCTTTCATCGCGCGATAGAGGGCTTCGACCGCCTTCTCTACAGACTGCTCATTTACACCTACAGATTTCTTGCCCATCGCAGGAGCAATCACTTTTGATTTTGCGATACGCTTTCCCAAACTCAAAAGGTTGGTTGATAACGATGCTCCCGCCCCGATAAACACAATGAAATGCGTGGAGGCCATCACGATATCAACTTTAGGACAATATCAAGAGGAATAGAAATTCGTGCCTGATCGTGATGAGATAATTTAGAAAATACCTGCTTCAACATATCGGTGCTGCTCGAAACTATTCGGTTATCACGAGGGGAACGCTTTCGAGCAAATGTCGAATGATCAAGCGAATGACGCGCAAGCCACGCGCTAATTTTCTCCTGGGTTGCCGCAACCTTTTCAGCCATTGGTTGCTGGAAATTTGTCGGTGCAATATCGGCTGCCGTTATTTCATAGTTTACGTCATTTGCGTCAGGCTTGCCGTCAACAATCTCAAAAAATCCGCCAGTTTTGATCGAAACAAATCGAGGCGCTTCAATCGGAGTATGGAATGCATCCCAGAAAGCTTGAACGTACGATACACGATTGGGTTCTGAGAGGTGCGGATGTCCCTTAGCGAACAATGCGGAAATATCATCTGGAATGGGCACAGTTGCCGGGATGAGGCCAGTCTTTTCTTGAACATCCGGATGTTGCACCAATGCCACCACAGGCCATTCCCGTAAGAAATCTTTCAGTCCCTTTGGGAAGAGAGCGCTGGTATCTCCAAATTGGCGCTTCAGGATAGAGCCAAGTGTACTTAACAAGAATGCACGCTGATTTTTGTTCCAGTGCTCCTCCACGGCATCTATTATCAATTTTTCGGCCAATTTTAATTCATTTTCGTTTTCTGACATTTTAAATCCATTCAAGGTTATATTTTAAGGTGTCGTGATTTATCATAAAGCTGAGGCAGCTTGCCGTTCGAGAAAGGCAATTCTTTCGTTGCAAAGCGAAGCGACGGTGCGGCCTAAATCGCTTACTCTGCTAATCAGCCAGTCGAGATCGCTATTTTCAATTTGATAATGCTTCGAGTATCGCGCTTTAATGTAAGCATCTTTTAATTTTTCGAAGCGAGCGCGGTCTAATTTGGTCTCTCGCGGCCAAACTCCAATCAGGTTCGGAGCAAGTTGTTCAGCGATCGACCGTAAGACTCCCAACCTATGCGTATGCGGCGAATAGAATGTTAAAGAGAGCAGTAGACCGTGGTAGTAGCGTTCCGCAGCTTGATGAATGTTGAAAGCCGCCTCATTTGAACGACCTTGGCTCTGCACGTACTTCGCCGTATCCAGACGCCCATCAGCTGTCGAAATCCAATCTTCCGCATATTCGCGGGTAAGAGCTAAGGCCTCGGACGATGACTTTGAGCGCGGCTCAGCTAGCCTGCTTGTGTCGGACTGGTATATGGCGATACCATCACGGGCAATGTCCGTGAAAAAATAGCGGCCCTCTGATAGAGCTGCATTCACCTCTCCTAGAGTGTGAACAATGAAATTGACGGGCGTTCGCAAAGTGCCAGCCACCGTCCGCTCTCGAATGAGGCGCTCGTCAGCGCTGCTCCAGTAGCTCCCCCGATCTACGAGCCTGTCATGATTAACGATAATGAGCAGATCAAAATCAGATAGGTAGCCCTTAGCTGTGTGAGGCTCATCAACCCAGCCGCCGCGCGCATGGCTTCCGAACAATATGATCTTGAGTATCCGCGCCTGTTTTTTCCAAGCCTGCTGGGCTAGGGCGACGGCGTCGCCAAATTCCTCGAATATGAGCTTTACCACAAGCTCCAGTTCGCGGCGCTTTGCCGGGGGTAGATGATCGAGATCGGTTCTCACGCTGTTCCCATAGCAAGCCAAACCGGGCGATGCACCCTTTCACGCGCATCGCCCAGAGCAGGCTTACCCTTTCTTTCGTTGGAGTTCTTCTCGTGCCCTGCTGATCTGCCTGATGGCGATCAGTAGGTGCCGCCGGAATTTGCGCCGCGAGATGTGCAGGCGCCTGCATATTCTTTCCGGGGGCCACCCGCGCGCGACCCGCAACCGAACGATCACAATGGAAAGCCGGGTCATGCGCGGGGCGGCGATGAGCCAGATGCGGCGGCCCATTTCCTTATCCGCCTTTGTCAGAGGCTTGGGCGAGTAGATGAGATCGTTCATGCCGCCTCTCCCTTTTCGGATGGAGATGGTTCGCGCCGTTGCCGAGATCGCGTTGCCTGTGCCATGATGAGCCAGCCGATGTGCTCGGCGCTTTTCAACATGGTGTCATCAGCCAGATGGGCATATCGGGCTGTCGTCTGCACCCGCCTATGGCCGAGTAGCCGCGAGACGGTGAATAGCGTCTCTCCCGACATGATCGCGTGGCTGGCGAAGCTGTGCCGCAGGTCATGGATGCGCAGGGCGGTCGGCAATTGTGCGTCCCGGCGAACCCCCTTCCAGACCGTGCGGATACGTTCGTACCCATCAAGGCCGGGAAAAGGGAACACAAGGGCGGTATTGCTTGCCGATAGCCGCGCCTTACGATTGGCGGAAAAGAACCGGCGAGCAGTTGTCCCAAGCGGAACGTCCCGCGCGCCGGTCTTGCTATCCCGGAGCCGCAACCGATCTGGCAGGACTTCGCCCCACGTAAGACTTAGCATCTCACCAGCGCGGCACCCGGTCAGTGCGAGGGCCGCCAGCGCTTGCGTTGCCAGGCATCCCGATTTGGAGCGGAGAGTGAGGGCCGTTCCCAGTCGTGCCATCTGCGGTTTGGAAAGGAATGTTCCTCGTGTCTTACGCCGGTTGTACCGCACGCCGGACACTGGGTTGACCCAATTGGAGGGCATTCGATTCCATTGCTGCGCGGAGGCCAGCATCTGTCCGAGTATGCCTAGCGCTCGATTTGCCCCGCCAGGGCTGGTGGCGCTGTAGCGTTCGAACCAGCGGATAACATCGGCCCGCGTTATCCGGGCAATGGGCAAAAGGCCGAAAGCCGGAATCAACTGGTTGCGGACATAGCTGCGATAAGAGCGAAGGCCCGACGGCTTCAATCCGACCGCGTGGCGCGCTTCGTGTTCGGCGCAGAACTCTCCAAAGCGCAGGCTTGCCGGGACCGGCGCAAAACTCCCAGAGAGAACCGCCGCCGCAGCCACACGGGCCGCCTTGAGGTTCGTTTCCGGATACTGGCCGATAGACACGCGGGTCTGACCGCCAGATGAGCGATGCCGAACAATCCATGTTTTGGTTCCGCTCGGGCGGACCCGCAGACTGAGGCATCGTTGCCGTGCATCTCGGATGACGTATTCCCGCTGCTCGGGTGCGGCGCTGGAGCACATGGCCTCCGTCAGGGGGGCTTCGAAGTTAGGCATAGCACACCTCCGAAGCTTCGCTGGAGACGAGGGCATTGGCCCATTCCGGGGAAGGCGTGGAGCGGTGCCGCCCCTCGTCAGGCTCGATTTCCGCGGCGCGCATCGCCTGATCGATCAGCTTCGATACGCGGCCCGCCGATTTCGAAAGCGATGCGGTTGCAAGGTGTGCGTAGATCAAGGTGCTGTCGATATCGTGGTGCCCGAGCAGCGCACCGACGAACTTCAAATCGATACCATTCGACACCCCCACTGCCGCGAAGTGATGCCGCAAATCGTGGAGCCGCAACGCGGGCGCGCCTGCCTCATTTCGCAGGTGCGACCACGTGCGATCCAGTGACCTTCGCGAGCTATTTCCAGAGCGAGACGGGAAGACCCATTTCCCGCTTCCGAGAGTACGCCGCCGTTCAATGATTTCCCGCGCAGGGGTGTTGAACCAGATGGCGCGCGGCCCCGCTTTCGCATCCTCCAGCACGGCGCACGGTCCCGTAACAGCATCCCATTCCATGCCGAGGATTTCCATCTTGCGAGCGCCGGTCAGCATCAGCAGGCGGACGGCATCGCAAGCATCCCGGTCATGCACCTCATAGCGGTCGAGCGCAGCCCAGAGCTTTGCGATGAGGTTTGGCGACAGGTGACTGCCGCGCGTTGATTGGGCTTTCTTGCGCAGGCCCTTGCAGGGGTTCGAACCGGGAGGGCGAAGGCCGTGGTCCTCGGCATAGACCATCATGCCGGACAAAGTGGACAGTGCTACGCGGGTTGTGGCGAGGCGCTGCTCCAATTCCGTCAGCCACACGACGACATCGGATCGGTTCACTCCGCACACCGGCCTGTCTGCAAACGAAGGCGCAATGTGCAGGCGGGAAGCAATCTCCATGCTCCTTCCGGTCGAGGCCTTCCAGCGCCGGTTTTCTCCAAAGGCGAGATAGCCCGCCATCACTTCGCTGACGGTCGCGTTCGCGGAGTAGAGGGCAAGGACGGCGCTGCCGGTGGGCAGCGCGGGCGTGGCGGTGGAGTGGAGGGTGCGAGCAATCGCCACAGGCACCTTGAGAGCGTCGCCCAGAGAGCGGCGAAGGGTCTTGCCTTCATGGGTGCCCAAAGTGACCCAGGATCGCGCTCCTGAGGTTCGCAGGCGTAATGCGAGGCCAGGAGCCTGTGTATCGTGGACCAGATATTCCCCGGCATCGGGGAGAGGCAGGGTGGAAATATCTACGGATGCCAAATCGATTCGTTGTGTGCGTCGCATGGCGGCGCTCCTTGAAACCCGGCTCACGAAAGCCGGTTGACGTGCGCCCCGGAAAAACTTCCCCGGGGAACACTGGGATTTGGCGGCAGCATCAGATTGAGCGGTGCTGCCCTGACCCTTGATCCCGATAGGAGCCTCGCGCCGCCGCAGCGGAAAAAGGCTTATCGGTTCAACCCTTTGGGCCGCCAGACGGCGGATTTAGGGGCGCAAGAGCAAGCTCTTGCGATGGGTGCGACTCACACCCTTGCGGGTGAAAGAAGGCATGCACCGTACGCACGGGTGCTTCGGCCAATTTTCAAAGCAATTATAGTATCTTATATGCGCCAGACTTGGCTGACATGCTCAGCTATCCGCGGCTGACGCGTCCGCCTGGATTTTATGCGCTTCCCTCAAGGGCCTCAGATCGCAGCGGATAACCTGTCCGACATGTCCGACCACGGTAATGTTCCAGAATCTCGGCCTCAGTCTGCCTACAATCGTCTCGGCATTGAGTGCGCGAACGGGATGGGGTAATCTGTCTGCGCTTCAAAGACAGTTCCGGTCGAGCCTCTGCAAAGGGATGCTCGACATGACCCGCATAAGCGTACGGCTCGATCCGGAGCTTCACGACCGGCTGCATCAGCGCGCCGCTGGTGCGCAATTGCCCTTCAGCGAATTCATCCGGTCTGCACTTTCTGTCGCGGCCGATCAGGATGGCAGGTACGTCTATTCCTCGCAGGACGAGATTCTGGCGACCTGCATCCAGACCTTTGCAATCCTTGCCACATCGCTTGGCGACAGAGCGCCCGACACACTCGCCAAGGGCATGGCGCATGCCAGGACGTTACTCTCGCAGCGCGGACTTCTCGATCCCGAGGGGCGCTCATGAGCATCTTTCGGAACGACACCCTCGGGTCCTGGACGAGGGGTGGGCAGGCGATCGTGCACAACGTCCGCATGACAACGCAGGTCTTCTTCCAGACCTTGCTGGCGGGGATAGTGCTGTGGTTGATCGGCACCGTCTGGTGGGCGCTTGAACATACGAGTGACTACCAACGGTTCGTCCTCGCCAAGCTCATCGAGGCGACCTTCAAGACCGACGCGGCGCCCGGGACGAATGATCCGGTCCAGTTCAGGACGCCCGGGGGCAAGGCGTACTGGACATCGGCTGATTGGCTGATGGCCTCACCCCTCGCCAAACAGTCCCTGCACGCGTTCGAACGGGCCCTGATTGAGGGAGCACTGTTTGCCGGGATATTCGCTGCGGCAGCGCTCGGTGTCGCTTGGTTCACCTTCACGAAAACGGGACGAGGTCTGGGGTCGAACGAATATCTGCGTGGGGCCCGCTTCGGCACGATCCGGCAGATCCGCGCACTGCTTCGCAAGCAGCCTCGGGGAAGCTTCTCCATCGGCGGTGTTCCCGTTCCCGGTGCCTTCGAGCCCGAACACATACTTCTGTGCGGGGCACCTGGCACCGGAAAGACGAACCTCATCGTCAAGATGCTGGATGGCATCAGGACTGCCGGTAACCGGGCGATCGTCTACGATACGGCCGGCACTTTCGTGGAGAAGTTCTACCGCCCCGGGCATGATGTAATCCTCAATCCGCTCGACAAGCGAACGAGCCGCTGGTCGCCCTGGGGCGACGTTCCGCGCGAGTACCATTACGACCAGATCGCCGAATCCACGATCCCCGACAAGGGCGGCGATCCCTTCTGGGCAAAGGCTGCGCGCGGTACACTCGTTGCGGTCCTGCGCAAGCTCGCCCGCGAACGCGAGATGCTGGTCTCGATCCTCCTGGACTGCCTTCTTCGCTCCCGGCTGAAGGATCTGGCCGCGTTCGCTGCGGGGACAGACGCGGCCGCTTTCATCAGTGTCGAAGGGGAGCGCACGTCGGCGGGCATTCAAGCTGAACTCGCTTCTGTCATGCGCTCATTCTCCTATCTCGACGACACCCGCAAGGGGCTCTCGATCCGTGAATGGGTGGAGAACGAGGAGGGCGACAGTTGGCTTTTCATCACCGTCAAGGCGGACCAGCTCCCTTCCTTGCGGCCCCTCATCACGGTGTGGCTCGACATCGCGATATCCGCCATCATGAGCCTCGCACCGGACCGCGAGAGACGCCTTTACTGTGTTATCGACGAGCTCCCCAGTCTACAAAAACTACCTTCCCTGTCCGACTTTCTGGCGCGTGCCCGGAAGTACGGCGGCTGCGGAATTCTGGGTTTTCAATCCTACCCGCAGCTGGAGGCAACGTACGGCATCCAGGATGCGGCGGCGATCACGGGATACTGCTCCACCTGGGTTGCCCTGCGGGCGAACGACACCCCGACCGCGAAGCATGTCTCGGAAAACCTGGGGCAGGTCGAGCAGGTCGAAGCCAATGAAGGGATGTCCTATGGCGTGAACGACATGCGCGACGGCGTGAACCTGTCCCGAATGCAGGTGACGCGTCCACTCGTGATGCATACCGAGGTGACCAATCTTCCGAACCTGTCCGGCTTTCTGCGCTTTGGGCGCAATCTGCCGGTCGTCCGGTTCGCTGACACTTTCAACACCGTGCCCTCGATCGCGGAGGGGTTTGTCGAGCGGGATACGCCGCCTGAGCGAGATACCGGCGGAATTACCAGCGCAGCCAAGGAAGGTCCACGCGGTCGCTCCAACGCCACTGCGGAGCGTGAACCAGATGTGCAACCAAACCTGTTCATTTCAACCCCGGAGGAGATACCTGCGACCGATATCGCCTCGAAGACCGAAACGAAACCTACGTCAAAGACTGAAGCGCAAGCCGGCGCGCTCCCTCAGATGCTTGCCCCCATTCGGGGCGGCATCAAGGTCGATCTTAACGTATTTGACCGGGAAAATGGGCCCGTGCATCAGGCCCGTCCGGCATGATCCACCCGCGCCGCCTCAAGGGGGCCGCGAGCAACATCGCTCGCTACTACACCGTCGGCGATTACTACACCAAGGGCGCCGACGAGCCCTCGGAATGGGGCGGGGCTCTCGCTGCCGAACTCGGCCTTCACGGCAAGGTCGATGCCGAAGTGTTCAAGGAATTGCTGGCCGGCCGGGTCAATGGACAGCAGCTCGGACGTCACCGTGCCGATGGTGAAATCCAGCACCACCCCGGGTGGGACTTCGCGGTCAATGCGCCGAAGTCCGTGTCGATCATGGCGCTCGTCATGGGAGATGAGCGGATCCTCGCCGCACATGAGCACGCCGTGGGCGTAGCGCTATCCTACCTGGAGGAGCACGCCGGCCTTCGCCGGCGAGAGAATGGCGAGATCAACCACCATACGACAGGCAGGTTGCTCTTTGGGCGCTTCACCGAACATGCAAGCCGAGAGCTTGATCCGCACCTTCATACGCATGTCGTCGTCATGAACATGACCAACGCCCGGGCCGGTGAGGAAATGTCAAGTCTGGAGACCCGTGCGATGTACGCGGAACAGATGGTCGCAGGACAGGTATACCGCAACGAACTGGCGCATGAACTGCGGCGGAGCGGGTTCGCTATCGAATTTGATCCCCGCCGGGGGCTGTTCGAGATTACCGGTGTCCCGGGCGAACTGATTAGCGATATGTCGCAGCGCGCCGAACAGATCGACGCTCATGCAGCCGAGCATGGCCTGACGGGGCAGGCCGCGCGCCGCCGGTCCTTCTACCAGACGCGGCGCGCCAAGGCGAAAACCAGCCTAGAGGGGCTGAGGGAACGGTGGGATGCGCGTGCATCCAAGCATCAGCCTGCGCTGAAGGCTGTGCTCGACCGCTCTCTGGAGGTGGAGGCATCACAGGAAAAATCACTTAGCCTTCCGGGGGACGCCCGACGCGCAATGCTGTTCGGGATCCGGCAGGCTGAAACGCAGGAAGCGGTTAACAACCTGGGCCGGATGCTTCGCTTTGGTCTCGCCTCACATGTCGGTGAAGTTCGGCTTTCCGATATCAGGCCCCTGATCGCCGAGCACGAAGCCAGGGCGAAAATCCTAGCAACGAAAGAGCCGACCGGGGACCGCCTCCACACGCGTGGACGCACTACCAGGAAGACAGCGAGAATGGAAATGGCGCTGGTCTGGCACATGGCACTTGCCACCGATGATGCGAGACCACTGGCGACAAGCGATCGTCTTCTTCGGGTGCTTGAGGTGGCCGGTCTGCGCCCGGCGCAGGAGCAGGCGCTGGTCGATATCGCACGTTCGAGAGATCGTGTGGCAGGGATCCACGGCGTAGCGGGGGCTGGTAAATCCACACTCATTCGAGCGCTTGCGCAGGCGGCGGCGCCGGAGCATCAACTCATTGCCCTGGCACCCACCTCTTCGGCTGCGGCGAACCTGGGGGCCACCGCAAGCATACCTTCCCGGACGGTGGCCAGTCTTCTCGCAACCGGGGGGAGGGGCCTTTCCCGTGACCACGTGCTGGTTCTCGATGAGGCAGGCCAGCTGGGCAGTCGCCAGGCTCTGCGAATTCTGGAAATCAGCCGCGAAACTGGCGCTCGCCTGATCCTGGTCGGTGACAACAAGCAAACAGGCGCCATCGAACAGGGCAAGCCATTCTGGCTGATGCAGCGCCTCGGTCTCCCTACCGCGCAGTTGCCTGAATCGCTGAGACAGGAAACGCGGTCAATGAAGGCCGCGGTGACGTTTGCTCGAAATGGAGATTATGCATCCTCGCTTGCGCATCTGGACAAGGTGGAGAGTGGCGGAGAGACCGGGCAACTCGCACGTAGCCTTGTGGACCAGTGGACGCGGCTTAGTCCACAGAACCGCGAAACCACGAACATTCTTGTCCTTGAGAATGCCACGCGCCTTCGCGTCAATGCACGTATTCGCGAAGCTTTGAGACGCGAAGGCATTCTAGCGGCGGAAGACACGCGTCTCGATATCCTGGCGCCAGCTGGCCTGTCAGACCAGCAGAAGCATTTTGCGAGGTTCTATTCCGGTGGGCAGGTCGTGATCTTTGCGCGCGACAATGCTTCGCGCGGGATCGCTCGCGACACCGAATACCGGGTCGTCGGGCTTGGACGGGATCCGAACAGGCGGCAGATCATGAGGTTGGTAGATGAGAATGGCCGCATGATCAGGTGGGATCCTCGTCTCGGCCAAGTCCGCCACGTTAATGTCTTCAATCGCGAAGAGCGTACACTCGCCGCAGGCGACCGTATCCAGTGGCGGCTCGTCAATCGGGAGCTGGAGCTGAAGAACGCCGAGCGCGGCACGGTTATTGCCCTTGATGGGAGCCGGGCCACCATCCGCTGGGATCGGGACGAACGTGTTGCCGATGTCGATCTTGACCGGCACAAGACCTGGGATCACGGCTATGCCGAGACCGTGTTCTCCGCGCAGTCCAAGACGTATGCCCGTGCCTATGTGCTGGCGCCGGTGAATTCTGCTCTGGTGACGGGGCAGAACTTTTACACCGCAATCACCCGGGCACGTTTCGGGGTTAAGCTCTGGACCGAGGACGCGAAGCGCCTCGCCGAGAAGCTCGAGCGCTTCACAGGTGAGAAGTCGTCATCGTTGGAGGGTCTTGGGCGTCTCGATCGAAGTGCAATGAGCACAATTCGTGATCGTCACGCGGCCTCTTTGGCGCGATCCCGCAACGACCAAGAGGCTGCCCGGGAATTTCAACGCGATCGAGAGCTTGAGCGCAAAATCGACCGGAGGCCGGGAGCGCCGCGAGGCGCAGGGCGAATTGCCGGCAGTGCGAAGGCAGTTGCGGACATGCTCGACGGTCTTCTCGTGCGCATCATCGCCAAACAGACTGCAGAGCGCTCTCCAAGTCGCACCGAGACGACAACTCACCCCCATGGAAATGGAAATCATGCCAGGAGGCAACAGCGACATGACCGATGATCCCAATGGCATGCCAGTTCACCATTGCCGCCGCGCGACCTCTCGCTTCTTGGGCGCATTGATCAGCGTGACGCTTGCACTCCATCCGTGTTCGGCAGCCGCTGTCCCTGTCGCGGCGGGCGAGATCGAGATCGCCCGGTGCATCGGTTCGGTCGCGAATGGCCGTGTCTGGCTCGAGCGGACGCTTTGGGGGCTCCGTGATCAGGAGGCAGGGTGGATCGGCGCCGAAGTCAGGAACAGCAACGGGACGCACGATCTGGGGCCGCTTCAGGTGAACAGCTGGTGGGTGCAACGGATTTCCGAGCTTATAGGCCGCAGGCCAGAAGTCATCCGTTCCTGGCTGGCAAACGATGCGTGCTTCAACGTCAGGGCCGCCAACTGGATCTTTCTAAGCGGCCTGGCGGTGAGCAAAGATTATTGGCGGGCGGTTGGAATCTACCACTCTCCGACGCGATGGCGCCAGGCCCGTTATGCTCACGGAGTCGCGGTACATATGAGGCGGCGGTTTGGTGAGCAGGTTTTTGCGACCTCGACTGCGAACCTCGTCGCGGCGGAGCCCACGGTTGGCCAAGTGCGCATCCAATTCCCAAAGGTTCCCTAATGGCACTTTACCCGGACGCGCTGGTAAAGTGCCATCTGCGGTAAATGGTCGGCGCGAAAAGAAAAGGGATTCACACAGAGTCCCGGGTGTGCTTGATTCATGGTATGTTCCAGCTTGATCTATTCGCCAGCGGGAAGACCGCCGACGCCAAACCCAATCCGCAGGGGCGCACCGGCGTGCCAGGCATTCTGGAGCGTCTGACTGAGGCGTGCGAGCGACCGCGATATGCTTACATGGTGCTGAACCTTATCGCCCAGGCAAGCAGCGGAACTGGTTCTGCAGGCCCCTACGTCGTGAGCAGCGACCGGCGGATGACCGTACGCGAATGGCTGTGCGATGCCATCGCTCCGATCGGGCGCCGGGATCCGAATGGTGTACGAATT
Organism: Novosphingobium sp. HR1a; assembly: GCF_015594425.1. Lineage (NCBI taxonomy): Bacteria > Pseudomonadati > Pseudomonadota > Alphaproteobacteria > Sphingomonadales > Sphingomonadaceae > Novosphingobium > Novosphingobium sp. HR1a. Next base: position 9,509 of record NZ_JABXWS010000113.1, on the reverse strand, counting down.
TCTGAACGTGTCAGGAAAGACCTTGCCGGCAAGGGAGAATTGCCGGACGACCACGCCCAGGCAGAGCAGTTAATCGAGGAGATCGTTCGTGAGCGTCTTCGAGCCTCGGGCCTGACGAACGTCAGTCGCGCGGTATCCGAGCTCGTCCGCGCAGGTCTCTTACACCGACACTATCAGGGATATCGGGTTGATCATCAGAACCGCGGGGCGCAGCGGTTGGCGGTCTATACGCTGACGGATGAGACACGGCAGGCGCTCAAGCTCACCTGACCGCGATTATTGCAATGATGCTGATGGGCCTCCGAACGCCAGCGTCTGCCAAGCCGGTGCGCCACGCCATCAAGCGTTTTTCCGCCTGTTCAACTTAGCAGGACACTTTACGGTTATCCGATGGACCGGGTTTTATGCGTATCTTCCATTCTTCGCGCTGATCCCCATCGTTGGCACCTTCTGGGTGTGGTCGCGGCACTGGAATTGCCGGACTGCTGGATCGGCGCAGGCTTCGTGAGGAATGCGGTGTGGGACCATCTCCACCAAAGATCCGCTATGCCGATCTGCGGTGATGTCGATGTAATCTGGTACGATCCACGTCGTGCCGATGCGATCCATGACAGAGAGTTTGAAGCGCTGCTGAGAGTTTCGGAGCCGTCCATCATCTGGTCGGTCAAGAACCAAGCCCGGATGCACGTTCGCAATGGCGATGCGCCTTATAGTTCCGCGACCGATGCCATGCGGTTTTGGCCCGAAACAGCCACCGCGATCGCCGCACGCCGCACACACGCAGGTGACTGCGAGATTGCGGCCCCGTTCGGTCTACACGACATGTTCGACCTCGTTCTGCGTCCAACGCCCCGCTTCGAGGAAGATAAGCGCTCAATCTATGAGGAACGGATCCAATCGAAATCATGGCGTGATGCCTGGCCGCTCCTCACCAGGATTGAAATCTGACGCAGCAATGCGGCGCCTCCCGTCACGGCACGTTTCAGGTTCCCGCCTCGGCGAGGGTGTGCCTAGGTTCTTAGGGCGCTCAACCGGATACTTCTGCTGGCGCCTGACCGTCCATGGGAGCCATCGCGATCGCGTGCGATGTGTCCTTGAACAACGCGACGCTTCAGTCTCGCTCCCACGGTGGGACGCCTTTGAATGCTTCGCTCAGGAAATTCACCATCAGCCGTACTTTGGCGGAAAGATGGCGGCGGCTGGCGTAGAGCGCCAGGATGTCGATGTCCGGCAGGCGCCAGCCAGGCAGCAACTGCACCAGAGTGCCCGCGCGCAAGTCCTCGCCGATCAGGAAGCCGGGTTGCCAGGTGATCGCCTCGCCGGCGAGGGCGACAAGACGGGCGGTGTCGCCGCTGTTGGTGCGCAGGCGCGTCCCAACGCGCACGCGCGTCTCGGCGCCGTCCGCATCGAGCAGCGTCCAGACGTCGGGCTCGGGCGCATAGCCGTAGATCACGCAGGCATGATCGACGAGATCGGCGGGCGTCTGGGGGGCACCGTGCCGCGCAAGATAGGCAGGTGCCGCGCACAGCACGTTGCGTGAGGTTGCCAGTTTGCGCGCTACGTAAGCCTGCGAGCCGGCGCGTGAGATGCGGATGCCCAGGTCGTAGCCCTCTTCGACGATGTCGACGACCCGGTCGCTCAAGGCGATGTCGAGCTCGACTTCGGGGTGCAGCGCCATGAACCGCGGCCACAGCGGCGCGAGGTGACGGATGCCGAATACCAGCGGCGCGTTTATGCGCAGCCGGCCGCGCGCGCCCTCCGCGCTGGCGGTGGCCGCAGCCTCGGCTTCCGCCACGTCGTCGACGATCGCACGGGCGCGCTCGTACAGCGCCTCGCCGGCCTCGGTCAGCGACAGGCGCCGTGAGGTGCGGTTGAGCAGGCGAGTGCCCAGATGGGCTTCCAGTTCGGCGATGTAGCGGGTGACGTTGGCGGGCGAGGTGTCGAGGGCATCGGCCGCGCGGGCGAAACCTCCGCGCCCGACGACGGCACAGAACATTTCAAAAGCGCGCAAGCGGTCCATAGCGTCATCCTTCAGCTTTCCTGAACGAATGATGCATTTTCGGGCCATCGATCAAGGCCCATGGTTGCAATAAATCCCTTGTTGTCGCCGACGATGACCGCCGGCTTCTGATTAAAGGAGCTTTTTCATGACCCGTCTCGCCAACAAGTTCGCGCTCGTCACCGGCGGCACCAGCGGTATCGGCCTTGCCACCGCCCGCCGCTTCCTCGAAGAAGGCGCTGCCGTCGCCATTACCGGCACCAGCGCTGAGAAGCTTGCCGCCGCCAAGGCCGAGCTGGGCGAGGTGCTGACCATCCACGCAGATGCCGGCGACGTTGCCGGACAGGCGGCGGTCGTGGAGGCGATCCGCGCCGCTTTCGGCCGGCTGGACGTGCTGTTCGTCAATGCCGGCGTCGCCGATTTCCGTCCACTGGAAGCGTGGGACGAGGCGGGCTTCGACCGCTCTTTCGCGGTCAACGTCAAGGGCCCGCTTTTCCTCGTCCAGGCGCTGCTGCCGGTGCTCGGCAAGACCGCCTCAATCGTCCTAAACGGCTCGATCAACGCCCGGCTCGGCAAGCCCAACTCGATCGTCTACGCCGCGACCAAGGCGGCACTGATCTCAATGGCCCGCACGCTGTCAGGCGAACTGGTCGGCCGGGGCGTGCGGGTGAATGTCGTCAGCCCTGGTCCGGTGACGACACCAATCTACGGCAAGCTCGGCCTTTCCGACGGCGACTTGTCTGGCATGAAGGACTACCTGATCGGAGCCATCCCGATCGGCCGCTTCGGAGACCCGCTCGAGATCGCCGATGCCGTCGTCCATCTTGCCTCGGATGAGAGCCGCTACACGGTCGGCAGCGAGCTGATCATAGACGGCGGTATGAGCAACCTGTGACTGTAACCTGGTGACGCCCGGTAACGGGCGTCACCCTGAAGGAGACGTTCAATGCGAATGGACTACAACAAGGCAGCTCCGCAGGCCATGAAGGCGCTCGGCGCAGTATACGGATATGTGGCCGGCAGCGGCTTGCCCAAGCGACTGATAGATCTGGTCTACCTTCGGGTCAGCCAGATCAACGGATGCGCCTACTGCATCGACATGCATAGCCGGGATTTGATCCAGGGCGGGCTAGCGATCGAGACCCTGGTGCTGGTGCAGACCTGGCACGAAGCCGGCGCACTGTTCGACGACAGGGAGCGCGCTGCGATGGCATGGGCCGAAACAGTGACGCAAGTGGCGCAGACCCACGTGCCGCAGGCCGACTACGACGCCGCCGCGCACGTGTTCGGTGAAAAGGAACTGGCCGACCTGACGCTCGCGATCGGTCTAATGAACGCTTACAACCGCATGGCCATCAGCTTCCGTGCCAAGCCGGCGGCCGCGGTCAAAGCCTAGCCTAACTAACCGAAGCCTTCCTGCCCGCCTACTAGATTGGATGTGAGCGCATCGGCTTCCTCGAGGCTACACCCTTGCCGGTCAGCTGAAATGTCCTCCTTCGCTGCAGCAGGCGCGGCGCGCAGGTCAGCGCCCCAGTGGAGAAGGGCCTGCCGGGGCGCCGGCATTGCGATGTCGGCGCCCCGAGGACTGCTGCCTGGGACAAGGGCTGGTACCAGCGGGATCGTAAGGCGTCGCAACCAGTTGGTTTGTTAGATTAGGCTAATCTTTCGGGGCGCTTGAGGGCTTATCAGAGCCGAGAGTAGCTGAAGACCGCGCTGCAACCGCTCTCGTGATATACTTCCGCCAATCGACACGCGTAGCGCAGTCGCACCAGGCATTGCGGGATCGACCGCAAATGCTTCGCCCGCAATGGCCGAAAGGCCGTGCTGGCGCAGAGCATCCGCAATATGCCGGGTATCAAGGTCCGCAGGGACTTCTAACCAGAGATGATATCCGTATTCCGGCGCGCGAAACGAACCAGCCGGAAGATATTCGCGAGCGAGCGCCTGACGGATAGATGCCTCGGTGCGAACTTCCTCGATCAGCCTGTGAAAGGCACCGCTGTGCAGCCATTGCGTGACTATCGCAGCGTTCAAGGGAGGTGCCATGATGGCTGTTTCGTGCATATCGGCAGCAAGACGCCACGCGCCAGCGACGTCAGGAGCACGCAACCAGGCTACACGCAGCCCCGGGGTAAGCACTTTCGAGACGCTCGCAATGTACCAGGCATTTGTTGGCGCGAGGGCCGCGATCGGCACCAGCGGCTGGGCAGGCAGCAAGCCGTAAGCGTCGTCTTCGATCAACAGAAGCTGATGCTGCGTAATGACCTGTGCGATCGCCGCTCGGCGGTCGGCCGGCATGCTGACGGCAGTGGGATTATCGTTGGTGGGGACCAGGTACACACCCCGCACGGCTGCTGCGGAACATGCGCTGTCCAGTGCCTCCGGAAGCAGCCCGTTTTCGTCTGACGCCACGGCGACCAACTCGATGCCGTATCTGCGGGAAAGCGCAAGCAGGCCAGGGTAAACGTAAGGGGCAACAGCCAGTCTATCGCCGGCTCTGAGTTCCGCGCTAAAAATCGCATGGAGCGCATTCTGACCGCCAGCAGCTACCAGTACGCTGTCCTCAGAACACGGGATGCCGCGCCCTGCCAGCATATCGGCACCTGCCTTGCGCGCCGATGCGGCACCGCCACTGCGCTGATACTGAAACGGAAGTACGCCGTGTTCGGGTGTCAGCAAGTCAGAAGCACAATCCCGAAAGGCGCTTGCAAGGGACCCGCCAAAGTCTTCAGGGGGAGCATTCATTCCCGTATCGCCGGCGTCCGGAACGCGGATGTCCGACACCGCCGATGCTTTGGAACGCACGAAGCTTCCGCGTCGACCGCTCCCTTCCAGAAGGCCAAGGCGCTGTGCTTCCCCGTAGGCACGGGTAATGGTCGTGAGGTCCAGCCCCAGAGTTTCCGCCAGCATTCGTTGAGGGGGAAGGCGGTCACCCTCGCGCAGCTTCCCTGTGTCGATATCACGAGCGAGCGCCTCGGCGATCGCGAGGTACTTCGGGCCGCTCACCGTGGCTATGTCGGGAATCCAGCTTTGCATGATGACCTTCTAAACGTCTTTGACGCTGCTTGAGCTGTCAGTCTCGGTGATAGAATGCGGGGCGCCCGGCAAGCACATTCCTCGCCATTTCCCCGCCATCGTACAGCGCAAGCGATCCGGCAGAGGCCATATCTTCCCAGAACCCAGGGTCAGCATACTGACGAAGGGCGACTTCGTATCGTTCAAGTCGAACGGTCTCTGCTTTCAGCAGGTCGGCGGCAGTCTTGATCTCTGGAAAATCTTCGGCCTGGCCGTTGCGGATCATGCCGGAAAGATCCGGTCGATTGATGGCATCGTAAAGGCCCGAGATGAGCCGGGCCGCCAGATTGATACTCCCATCCGTTTCAGAGACCGCTGAAGAAGGCGGGTCCCCCATATCACTTCTCCTCGCTTTCTGCCCGGGCATGCAACTGCGCCCAAAGGTTCTCGGTGCCGGCTTCCTGCGCCTTGTTCACGTACTGCGACGCGACCAGCCAGCCTTTGATGTATTGCAAGGGAAGGACGCATCCGAGCGCCATCAAAGGCGCGGACGTGAAAAGATGCACCCAGAAAGGCGGCTCAAAGGCGACCTGCAGCCAGACGACGAAGAATGTCAGCGGGAACGCGACAATACACAGCGAGAAGAAAGCCGGGCCGTCGTCCGGCGCGGCGAAATTGTAGCTGAGCCCGCAATTTGGACACGTCGTTTGCAACTTGAGCCACTTGCGGAACATGGATGCCTTTCCGCATTCGGGGCAGAGCCCCTTCAATCCGCAGTGAAATATCCAGCGTCCTTTGCTGGCAGATGCGTCATTCGAGTCCAACATGGGACAGCACCTCGATAGGTCTAATTGATTCTCACTCCCATATATGACATGCATTTCAACCATGCAATGACCATGCATATAAACATACAATTTAGACGTGTAGGCACGGACAGGACCGATATGAAGCATCGGCGCGCGGAATATCTTGAGAGGATAGGGTAATTATGCCGCCATATTGCATGGGCTGTATCCATACAAATGTTAAATTTGCGGAGCCGCATACGCAGCTGGATCGAACGCTTCAACGCTGTGTCGCAGCGCCCCGTCTCGCCGCCTGAGCCGCAGGAGAATTGCCAAGTCGCTCGCCACTTCCACTAAAATGTCCGAAAGCGACATCATCGCACGTCTCAACGATCGTTGCGGTCACGGCCTCGACCATACCGGGCGCATCGTCATCACCCGGACCTGCCTTGGCACTTTCGCTGACGATCCCATGGCAGAACTGATCGCCAATGGCTGGGACAGCCAAGATGCCCGTTGCTACCATCGCCACGGGCAGGGTACATTATCGGATTCACGGATTCACGGATTCACGGATCCGCGTGTCGGAGGTTCGAGCCGTTCCTCCGTTACCACCCATTACCCTGATAACTCAGCAGGTACTGGATGTTCAGCCGACTCGGCCATTTTGTATTTAACTACATGTATTCCCACCGTTCTATGCCAATTTCCGACTAGCGCGGGCAAGTCCGTGCAACATGAATGCAATATACTGTCGCCTCGCTCATTACTCATCATTATCGAAAAGGGGCGTGTCGAGCCGGTGCCAGAGCCCTTTGTCTTCGTAAATATCGCTCCAGCTCTCGGTGCAGTTGAAGCCGTCCATTTCCGGGCTGTCGCCATCCTCGTCGAACGCGCTGTGAAGCTCGGGCTCGCCGCCGGAAATAAAGCCGCCAGGTTGCAGCTTCTTGTACTCGCACGCGCCGGGGCGACGTGATTGTGATCCTGCTGTGCGGAGGCGACGAGTCCTCGCAGTCGGATGACATCGAGCGGGCACCAGCCATGGCGAGGGAGATTGAGTGATGGCCATTGAAACCAAGCCCTGGGATGCGGCCGAGGATGGTACCGCACACCCGTCGCCGCCATTAGCATTATCATCCGATCCTGCGGACATCAGCGTCGCGCGGCGTGTCATGACCATTATAGTGCGCGAGGATCGTTGATCGAACATGCCGCCAATCCCGAATGACTGGCCCGTGATGCTCGTTTTGCTTCGACGGTTCAGGGCCTTCCCGCCCCCTGGCCGGCGATGAGCGGTGGTCCTCAATCCTCATTAATCCCTTGGACGCTGACGCCGGTGACCATGATATCACCGTGCTCATGGCCATGTGGTTGAAAAAGTTTCGTGTCCGCGGTATATGAAACTGATTGAACAGGAATGCAATGACACGCCTGGCGAATTTTGGATTTGTAGACCCCGATCAGCTCCTCCGGGACCGTATCATGGCGAGCGCGGAGCGCATCATCAAGTTGATGCCGGCTTCCGCCAAGGCGGCGGCCATCCGCAGCATCGATGTACCCAGTCTGGTATTCAACCTCGCGCGCGGTATCCCCGCTGTCGAAACCGATAATCCCGAGGCGGCAGAGAAGCTCACGAAGGCCATTGCCTTCAAGCGGCGCATGATCGATGCCGCGGGCGGCGCGCTGACCGCTGAAAAAGTGCGCGAGCTGCTGGGGCATAAAACTATCCAGGCCGTTTACAAGGCGGTCAAGGAGCGCCGACTGCTGATGGTCGAGGATAACGGGACCAAGCTTTTCCCGGTTTTTCAATTCGACGGCAATACGATCCTCCCTGGGGTCGCGCGCGTACTGAGTGGTGTTCCGCAGACCGGTGGTTGGGCCATCCTTCAATTCCTCGTGGCCGGAGATGAGGGGCTCGATGGCAGGAAGCCTATAGATATGCTACGCGGCAGCGCGGCTGAAATCGATCTCGTGGTGCGCTTCGCCCAAACGCTCGAAGACTGATTTGGGATGGCTGGGACAGGCAGGATGCCTGTGGCGACGATCGCCACGGGCAGGGTACTTCACGCATTCATGGATCGGCAGTCGCGGCCAGATGGTACGGCCGCAAGGACGCGACCTGGCGCTGGGATGACCCTGATCGCAAATTCGGCGTACTCTACCTCGGGAAGACCCTCGTCGGCCCATTTGCCGAAACGCTTTTGCGCGCGCCGGCTGAAAGGGATGTTCTTTGGGAGCAGATTGCGCGCAGGCGTTCCGCCAGTTTTACGACGATGCAGCCTGTGCGTCTCGCCAAGGTTCATGGACCAGGCCTAGCGTGGTTCAGGACAACCTCGGCGGGGGTGTCTGCAGATTTCGATCCTGTAGACAATCCTGCCGCTTATGGCGTGCCGCAGCAAATCGCGGCACAAGTCTTCCATGACACCGATCTGGACGGCATTCAGTATCGATCGCGGTTCGACAGTGACGAGTTTTGCGTAGCGCTCTTCGATCGCGCTGACGGCGCGATATCGTTGAACTCCGAAGGTAACCCGATCCCCAAGGAGTGGGCGGAAAAGCTCCTTTGCAGTCGAGGTTACAACCTGATTGAGTTTTGACTGCGTCCATAAGGCGTCGGCAGGGGCTCCGCTGATATCAGCGTGGGGCTTGTCCGGTGGGGATTGCGAGAGCCTCACCCCTATTTTGGATCCGCAGGGTTTCGCGCAGATATGTAAATTATCTAAAATAAAGAAAGGAGTCCTGCCGGGCCAGGCTCACTCTGAACCGAGCACCGCCGCATAGTCCTGCGCTCCGTTCAAAATGTGAATTACAACCACCGCCTGCTTCTCAGCCCGATAGAAGATGACGTAATTGCCATGTGAACATCGGCGCACACGTTGGGCCTCATAACGAGGCACAAACGGGTATCGCTCTGGGAAATCTGCCAAGCCAAGACATCTTTCACGCAACTCGTGCAGGAACGTGACGGCTCTCGCCGCGTTATCCCGCGCAATAAAATCCGCGATCGTCTCAAGGTCATTTTCGGCCTCAGCCGACAGAGAGACGATCATTCGGGTTGCGCGCTCATGTCCCGATACTTCGCTTCCAGGCGGTCGAAAACCTCTGTCGCTGGAGTGACATTGCCTACCGCAGCATCTCCAAGTCCGCGAATGATCGAGGCATCGAGCGCGGCGAGGCGCGTTTCGCGATCCTGGATCAATCTTACGCCTTCACGAAGCACTTCGCTCTTGGAGTTGTAGCGGCCCGTAGCCACCAAGGTGGATACAAAATTCTCTAGCTGGTGCCCGAGATCCGCACTGATCATGGCTCATCTCCTTTCGGATCAATCTAGCAAATTATCAACTGTTGATAAAGTTTTATCTTGAGAGAGCAGTGCTCGGTGTACGCATCCGATACCTGAGCACACGGCATGATCCTGACGAAAGGATCGCGCAGGCAGCCGAGCGTAAGCGCGCATTTCGTAACACGTTGCTTCCGGAGGCAGTGCGGCCATCACAGTTGACGCTGGACGAGACAGGCCACCGCGGCGACGTCGGCAGGTCAGGCGTGTTTTTCGAAGTTGAATGGCAGCAGGTCGTCGATATCGGCGTCGAGAGGTCGCTGGGGCAGTTCAGTGAGAACATGGCGTAGCCACGCGAGAGGCTCGACGCCGCAGGCGCGGCAAGTCAGCATCAGGCTATAGGTGACGGCGCTCGCCCGTGCGCCTT
>NZ_JABXWS010000112.1:0-112196 GCF_015594425.1 Novosphingobium sp. HR1a | reverse complement strand
CAGCCGAGCAACTTTTGGAACCTTTTGAATGGTAACTGGCGTCGATCGCTTCCGCGCCCATTTTGCGGCTCATGAACATCAGTATGTCCTGATCGGAGGCGCAGCATGCGAATTGATCATGGACGATGCCGGCCTCGATTTTCGCGCGACCAGGGATTTGGATATCGTGCTGATCGTCGAGGCGCTCGACCCGGCATTCTCCGCAGCCTTCATGGCCTTTGTCGAGACATCAGGTTATGAAGTCCAGCAGCGCGCCGAAGGTGCGCGGATCTTGTATCGCTTCGCAAAACCCGCCAAAGATGGGTATCCCGCGATGCTGGAGCTGTTTTCCAATCTCCCGGATGGCTTTGAACTGGCCTCCGGCAGCCACCTCACGCCGATCCCCATTGCCGAGGAAGCTGCCAGCCTGTCCGCGATCCTGCTGGACGACGACTATTATGCCTTCCTCAAAACGATGGCGCGTCCCTTGGACGGGATCCCGGTTCTGGACGAAGCCGGCATGATTCCCTTCAAGGCTCGTGCCTGGATCGACCTCAGCCGCCGTCAGGCGCAAGGAGAGAAGGTCGATAGCCGTGATGTGAAGAAGCACTGCAACGATGTCGCGCGGATGTTACAATTGCTGAGCCCCGAGGCAAGCTATGAGCATCCCGGATGCTATCAGCGCAGATATGCAGGCCTTTGTCGAAGGGTTGGCGCGCAGGATGACTTCGTTCCCAAGCGGTTCGGAGTAGCGATGACCAAGGAAGTCGCAATCGACCGACTGAGACAAGCCTACCGGCTGTGAGACGGCAGGCCGGAACCGTCCAATTTTGCCACTATGCTGGCCTGGCACCAAAGACTTTCAGGGCAGTAGCTGCCTAAATCGGCCATAACAAAAATGCCGCCTGCGGAGGGGGAGGCCAAGGGAGAATGCGGATGTCTGACGACTTCGATGAGTTTACGCGCAGCCGCAGCCAGGGCAGCGTCATCGTGACCGAGGAGAACCTCCAGCGCTGCGCAATCGATCTCGCGGGCTTGGTGTTGCCGCCGGTAAAGGGCGTCCGCCTGGCGATTCGCTGTCTTCCTCCTCATTGCCGCGAGCGTTGGCCGCTTGAACTGTACTGGGACGCGGCGCGCCAGGAGAACGAGATCGGACGAGCCCAGGGTGTGACTGCGGCATTTAATGGGATCGTGCGTCAGCTGCGCCTTGCCGGGCGGTACGAAGATAGGGCGCCGACAGAGTCGTGATAACGATACCGGACCTTGCGATCAGATCGGCGCCTGCGACATCCAGCACGCTTGCTGGAGCAGGAGAAGAATCCGTGCATCGTCAGTAAATTCGGATGCCCCTTGCGACCATCCTTACGCTTGTGCGTTACCGAAGCGATGCCTGAAATTGAAAACTCCCTCCTGGTTGCCGCTAATCGCCTGCACCATCGCGGCTTCACGACGCCGATCATGTACTGCCGAGACCAGGACGTTCTGATCGGCCGGATCGAAGGCATAAGGGACGAGGTTTCCTGGCGCACTGTTGATCTCGTGGCGTTCAAAAGCGCGTTTGTCGCACATGTTGATGCTTACCTGCAAAGGCATGACCGGACGGTCCACGCAGACCGGGCAACGGAGCCTGTTCGTCTGATGTAGGGGCCGCATGCAGCGAACCATCGAAGATGCAGGAAGTCTCATCGCCCGATGAGGAAAGGATGACGAAGTGCTCGAACACGTACCTGCCTGGCTGGGGAGCTTGCTCAAGGATGTCCGTGCCGGACACTCGAAACTGGCAATCGTGCGCGAAGACATGGGCGACAGGCTCTTTCCGCTTTCGAGTCCCGCATTCGCGGACGGTCAGCGCCTCCCGATCAGGTTTACCGCCGACGGGGAGGGCGTTTCACCGCCGCTGAGCTGGGGGCCTCTCCCGGCAGGGACAGCATCGTTGGCGCTACTTGTCGAGGATCCCGATGCACCGGCCCCCAATCCCCTGGTGCATGGCCTTGTCTGGAATATCCCGCCCGATGTTGGAGGGCTGCCCGAGGGTGCGATCATGCCCGACGGGAATGGCGCAGCGGACGGCAGCGACGTAGGCCGAAACAGTTATCTAGCCGAAGGCTGGCTGCCACCAGATCCTCCCAAGGGCCACGGCGCACATGACTACGTGTTCCAGCTTTTTGCGCTCTCCCAGGTTCCGGTCCTCGAAGCCAACCCGGGCCGCTCCGCATTTCTCGATGCGATACAGGGCAAACTCCTCGCCGCCGGCTTGCTGATCGGGACCTACTCCCGTGACGAGCCGGCAGCTTCGAGTACCGCCGGAGCCGGCCTGCGACCTGCGGGCGCTTGATCCCCAATGATAGACGACAACGACAGAGCTTGGATGCGTGAAGCCATTCAATTGGCAAAAACGAAAGGAACAACCCCGCAGGACACCCCGATTGCGGCCATCATCGTGCTGGATGGCCGCGAGCTCTCCCGGGCAGTCAATGAGACTGAGGAGACTTGCGACGCCACCGCCCACGCCGAAATGGTGGCTTTCCGCGGAGCAGGGCCGGCGCATGGCGACATGGACCTTCGCGGCGCGACGCTCTACTCGACCCTTCAGCCGTGCGGAATGTGCACGATGGCCTCGATCTGGGCCAAGGTCGGTCGCATAGTCTATGGCGCGGGTCGCGGCGACGTTCACCAGATGTATTTCGAGGATCGTCACCTCGACACGATGGACTTTATCAAGGACGCATTTCGTGACGACCTTGCTCTCGAAGGCGGATGCTTGCGGGCGGAATGCGCCGCGCTCTACTTCGCGCCGGGCGACGAGGTTCCGATGGAAGAACAGGGCAACATTTGAAATGCGAGTATGGCAGGGACCAGTGCCCGCCATATAGAAAGCTATCGTCTTACAGGAGTTGATCCATGTGCAACCGCGCTCGCATGAAAGGCGAGATCGAGACGATCTGGGGATCGGTCGCCGAGCTCTTCAGCGAGCGCCCGCGCGACAACCGCTTCGATCCTCAAGAGCTTCGGCCGAAGGGAAGGGCGTACGTCATCCGCGAACAGGACGGGGTGCGGGCATGGGACATAATGAATTGGGACGTCCTGGGGGGCAAGGCGCCGTATCCGATGACCAACGTGCGCAACTTGTCGTTGCCGCAGTGGAAGAGGCTCGCCGAGCGCCCGGAAAACCGCTGCGTGGTGCCTCTTACCGAATTTTGCGAATTTACGCCGCAAAAGCACGATCTTGGCGACGGCAAGCCGCCGCTTAAAGGCGAGATGTGGTTTTCGGTTACGGATCAACCTGTCTTCGCCGTGGCCGGGTTCTGGCAGCACACGGAGCAGGGAAATGGCTTCACCATGGTGACCTGCAATGCCAATTCGCTGGTTGAACCGATCCACCCCAAGGCGATGGTGACGATCCTCGATCCTCATGAAATAGATACCTGGCTGCGCGGATCCTACGAGCAAATCGTCTCTCGGCAGAGGCCCTTCGATGCCGCAAGGATGCAGGTTCGCGGCCCGGTTTTTCCGACACGCTCTGCGCAGCGGTAAAATCGGCTCCGCCCTGAACCGCAAGGTCCCTGCGCGGTGCCTGCTGTCCCGGCTTCCTGAAGCCGCGCAAGACTGCGGGGAAGGCGCTGTTCGCAGCGATCCAGGAGGAGTGGATCGCCAGCGTCAGCACCCGCCGCCTCGCCGAACCGGTGCAGGCGATGGGCATGACCGGGATCTCCAAGTCCTCGATGTCGAAGCTGTGCAAGGACATAGACGGGCGCGTCCTTGCCTTGCGCAAGCGCCGGCTTGTTGGCGGCTGGCCCTGATCCCGCGTTGGGTGCCACCTACCCCAAGGTGCGCGAGCGTTCGCACGCAGCTCAACCACGAACGCGGGGTCATCTCGGGAGGCTCGAAGGCCGGATCGCAATGTGTAGGAGATCAGGTTAGATGGCGCCGTGGCATTCGCGGGAAGGCGCTGGGGGCCGGCTTTGATGAACAGGCGCTCGGTGAGCAACGCGGCTCGGATGCCTCAGCGCGGCGCATCGGCCTTCGCGAGCGCGATAACCATTTGCCGACGCCGCGTCCTCGCAGCTGATCAAACGTCTTAACGCAGGCTAATTTTGCAGCATCACGTCTTGCGCTCGTCCGTTTCTCCTCCAATTATTGTGCAGTGCAGCATAAATTGGCGCACACAGCCGCACAGCGGCCCTGACCCGAAGGAACTGGCATGCGCAAGATATCCGACACGATCAGCCGGCTCGCAGCCCTGCGCGCCGCGAGAGCCGAAAATGGCTTTATCCCAACCAGCAGCCGGCTGACGCCGCTGTCCGATTTCGGTCCAAACCCCGGGGGACTAAGCGGATTCGTCTACATCCCGCATACTCTAGGGGCCAACGCCGCGCTGGTCGTCGTCCTGCATGGCTGCACGCAGAATGCCGGGGGGTACGACATCGGCGCAGGATGGTCGGACATGGCGGACCGGTACGGATTTGCCGTGCTATTCCCCGAGCAGCAGCGCCAGAACAACCCAAACCTGTGCTTCAACTGGTTCGCGCCGGGCGACAACCGGCGGGGCGCAGGCGAGGCGTATTCCATCCGGCAAATGGTTGCCGCCGTCACCGCGCGGCACGGACTGGACCCGGCCCGCGTGTTCGTGACCGGCCTGTCGGCAGGCGGGGCGATGACCGCGGTCATGCTTGCCGCTTATCCGGAAGTGTTCGCAGGCGGCGCGATCATCGCTGGCCTGCCCTACGCAAGCGCCGCCACGGTTTCGCAGGCATTCGACCGGATGCGCGGACACGGCATGCCGAGCGCCCTGGAACTGACGGCTCGGGTTCGCGATGCTTCGGACCACGCGGGACCGTGGCCCACGCTCTCAATCTGGCATGGTACTGCCGATGCGACAGTGAGGCACGGCAATGCCCAGGCCATCATCGACCAGTGGCGCCCCCTGCACGGTGCGCGAACGGCACCGGATCATGTCGAGACTATCGGCGCCCATACCCGCCGTGCCTGGACCGATGCATCCGGCCGCGAGGTGATCGAGGAATACGCCATCCACGGCATGGGGCACGGCACTCCGCTCGACACCCTGAGCGAAGAGGGTTGCGGAGCCAGCGGTGCCTACATGCTGGAGGCGAAGATATCCTCGACCCAGCTCATCTGCCGCTTCTGGGGACTGGCTCAGGCAAGCGAGAGAAGGGCTGCCAGTATTGTAACGAAGCCTGCGCCCGCGCCGCGCGAGCAGGAACCGGCTAATGACCTGGTCGGCAATGCAATGCCGCAGATCTTCGCGCGCCGTCCCTTTATCCATGACCAGCATGCGCATCGCACCGCCGGCGTGCGCAAGGTCATCGAAGATGCGCTGAGGAGTGCAGGATTGATGCGATGAGGGCCGTCTCGTTCAGGAGTTGCCCGTCAAGCCATGTGCCCCCGAATGCGTTCTTGCCCAGGAGCAGGAGGCTCTTTCCCTGAGCCGTCACGTATCGACGATAATTCAGCGGCTCGTCGTGCCGCGTCAGCCAGACGCGTCGCCCACGCTTCTTGTCCGGACGGGTTGCCGACAAGGTCCTGTCGCACCTCGATCTCGGCGTAGCTCAGGTTCCGCGCAAACGCGTGGAAAGGGATCGTGTAGTCGGTCTCGTCCATGGCGTAAGGCTCGTTATCGCCAACGATCAGGTCTGCCTGATCGGCGAGTGCATCGCGCAGCGCGTGGGCGAACCCAGGCCGTCCCGAACCGTGCAGGACCCCGACGTCCCAAGGCCGGTTCATCCCGTCCATTTCGGGCGTGAAGCTGTGCAATGACAGTAGGACCGTCTCCTTGGCGGTAGCAAGCCGGGTATCAAGGAGCGCCGCGATCGTGGCATGATACGGCCCGTGGATCGCGGCGGACCGGGCATCGCGGGCCCGGTCACTCAGATGTCGGTTTCCGGGAATGGGGGTGCCATCCGAGACCTCCGGGATGGCATCAGGCCGTGCGGGCGAGCGATTGCAGTCGATGACCAGGCGCGAGTAGGGCTGATGCACGAAAGGCGCATCCAGCAGGAGGGCCAGAGCCTGGCCGAGGCCGAATACCCCGATATCGATCGCTATGTGTCGTCTGAAATCATCGGGCTGCAAACCAAGTGATTGCAAGGGAAATGGAACCGTCGATCCTGCATGATCGCCGATCAGCAGGAACGGTGAGCGTCCATCCACGTTGAAAATACCAAACGGCTCGGGGTCTTGCGGACCCAGCACGCTTCCTTTTGCGCGCCCGGCCATCAGGACGTTCCACCATGCCGTTGCTGACAATCCATCGCACGACGCTGTATCGCTACCAGCAGCCTGTCTCGCTCGGTGAACATCGCATCATGATGCGGCCGCGCGAGGCGTTTGACCAGCGATTGCTGTCCGCGCGCCTGATCATCGACCCTGAGCCCAATGAACTGCGCTGGCTGCACGACGTATTCGGCAATTCCGTTGCCGTCGCCTCGTTTGAGCGCCGCACGGCAGGCTTGACGATTACCAGCGAGACGACACTCGAGCATGCTCCGCTCGCCCAGACGCAGGTGGACGTCGAGAATTATGCGCGCCTGTTTCCCTTTACCTATTCGGCAGAGGACATGCCCGACCTGCTGCGCTCGATTGAGCGCCAGCACCTCGATCCTGAGCGCATTGTCGACAACTGGGCGCGCGCTTTCCTCAAGGACGAGGCAAGCACCGGGACTATTTCCCTGCTGACCGAGATGGCGACCAGCATCAAGCGGGACTTCACTTATGTCCCGCGTCATGAAAAGGGCACCCAGACGCTGATCGACACATTGAAGAAGCGTCAAGGGACCTGCCGCGACTTTGCCGTGCTGATGATCGAAGCGGTTCGCGCGCTCGGCTTCGCGGCCCGGTTCGTCTCAGGCTATGTCTACAATCCGTCCCGGTCCGAGGGCGTCGTCGGCGGGGGCAATACCCATGCCTGGGTCCGCATCTTCCTGCCCGGCTCCGGATGGGTCGAGTTCGATCCCACCAACGGCATCATCGGCAATCGCGGGCTCATCCGTGTCGCAGTAGCGCGCGATCCCTACCAGGCGTTGCCGCTGTCGGGCACCTGGTTCGGCCTGCCCGCCAGTTTCCTCGGCATGGACGTGACCGTCGATGTCCACCGGGCCGATCCCGACCAGTTCCCGTCGTTCGGCCATGGCGCCGTAAACAGCCGCCGCTCCGGCGCTTCAGGAAAGTGACACCCATGCTGATCCGCTGTGGCTACGATATCCGATTTGAAACCGAAACGAAGACGGCGATGATGGCGATGCTCAGCCTTCACCCCTCGCGCCACCAGGACCTGCGCACGCCCCAGCGCCTGCTGGCCGATCCCGACATTCCTCTCTATCAGTTCGAGGACGTCTTCGGGAACGTCGCGACGCGCCTCAGCATACCACCGGGCGGCGTGACCCTGTCCTGCGAATTCGTCATTGAAGACAACGGCGAGCCGGACATTCGTCCTGCCAACGGCCCGCAAATGCCAGTCGAGGACCTTCCAGATTTCGTCATGCCATTCCTGCTGGGCAGCCGCTATTGCGAAACCGACCGGCTCATGGACGTGGCCTGGAGTAACTTCGGCCACTACAGCAATGCCCGCGACCGCGTGGATGCGATCGTCGATTTCGTGCACCG
This sequence comes from Novosphingobium sp. HR1a, assembly GCF_015594425.1. Taxonomy (NCBI): domain Bacteria; kingdom Pseudomonadati; phylum Pseudomonadota; class Alphaproteobacteria; order Sphingomonadales; family Sphingomonadaceae; genus Novosphingobium; species Novosphingobium sp. HR1a. The sequence goes on along the minus strand of NZ_JABXWS010000112.1, from coordinate 104,594 downwards.
GCACATTGAATTCGGTTACCACTATGCCCGGCCCGACAAGACGGCCTGGAACGGCTATCAGGAGCGTCAGGGCGTCTGCCGCGATTTCGCGCATCTCGCCATCACGCTGTGCCGGTGCATGAACCTTCCCGCGCGCTACTGCACGGGTTACCTGGGTGATATCGGGGTGCCGGCCGCAGACGCGCCGATGGACTTCAGCGCCTGGTTCGACGTCTACATCGATGGCAGCTGGTACACCCATGATGCCCGCCACAATAAACCGCGTATCGGCCGCATCCTGATGGCGCGCGGCCGCGATGCTACCGACGTTGCCTTGACGACGGCGTTCGGGCCAGCGACCCTGGCGCGCTTCGACGTATACACCGACGAGGTCCAGTCCGTTGAATGATCATCTGACAAATGCGCTTCTGCGTCCCTGGGACGGCCCGCTCGGCGCCCCGCCGTTTGCGCTGGTGCGGGCGGAGGACTTCCTGCCCGCGTTGAAGGTCGCGGCCGCATGGCACCGCGCGGAAGTGACCAGGATCGCGGAACAGGCAGAAACGCCGACGTTCGAGAACACCATCGCTGCTCTGGAGCGGTCGGGAGAAGCGCTTGGCCGGGTCCGCCGCCTGTTCTGGACGCTATCCTCAGCGCACGCAGCGGCGGGCATCCGCGCTATCGAGGCCGAGGTCTCGGCGCTGCTGAGTGCTCATTCCACCGTGATCAACCATAACGCCGCGCTCGCCAAGCGCATCGCTGCAGTCCACGCGTCACGCCATGATGCCGGCCTGACGCCGGCGCAGGTGCGCCTGGTCGAATCCAGTTACGCCGGCGCCCGGCGAAGCGGTGCGGCTCTGGGGGCTGAGCACAAGGAACGCTTTGCCGCAATCCAGTCCCGACTTTCAGATCTCTCCGTGAAGTTCGGCCATAACGTCCTGGCGGCGACTGCCGACTGGATACTGGACCTTGGCGAGGATGACCTCGCAGGGCTGCCTCCCTCCCAACGTGACGCGGCTGCCGCGCGGGCAGCAGCAGCAGGCGCTCCGGGCCGCTTCCACGTAACCCTTGATCGCACCGACTACGAAAGCTTCCTGAGCTTTTCCACGCGCCGCGATTTGCGGGAAAAGCTGTGGCGCGCCTTTACCGGGCGCTGCAATGGCGGGGAACATGACAACTGGCCCATCATCGCTGAAATCCTGGCGCTCAGGCACGAGCGGGCAATCCTGCTCGGGTACGCCGACCATGCGCACTATGCGCTGGAGGACAGCATGGCGCACACGCCTGCCGCCGCGCTTGCTCTCCTGGAGCAGCTGTGGGAGCCCGGCAAGCGCCGCGCTGCGGAGGAGGCGGCCGAGCTGCAGGCGCTGATCGATGCCGAAGGCGGCGCCTTCACACTCGCGGCGTGGGACTGGCGCTTCTATGCTGAGCAGGTGCGCCGTTCCCGCTATGCCCTGGACGGCGCCGCGGTGGCGAAGCATCTGCGTCTGGACGCTGTCCGGCAGGCGGCCTTCGATACGGCTGCCAGGCTTTACGGACTGAGCTTCACGCGCCGCGAGGACATCCCCGGCTATCATCCCGATGTCTGGGCCTGGGAGGTCCGAGACAAGGCAACTGGCCCTGTAGGATTGCTGTTCACCGATTATCTTGCCCGGCCGGAAAAGCACGGCGGGGCCTGGATGGGCACTTTGCGCGTGCAGGAAGCGATGGACGGGGAAGTGCTTCCAGTCGTCTACCTCGTCGCCAACTTCGCGGGTGCGCCGCCGCCGGACACTGGCGCCACGCGCCTGTCGATCGACGAGGCGCGCACGCTGTTCCACGAGTTCGGCCATGCCTTGCATGGCCTTCTTTCGCGGGTGACCTACCCCAGCCAGTCGGGCACGGCGGTGGCCCGCGATTTTGTCGAATTCCCCAGCAAGCTCATGGAAAACTGGATCGTCAGCAAGGAAGTCTTGTCCGGGTTCGGCGTGCCCGAGACGCTGATCGAGGCGATCCGCAATGCACTCAGCTACGGACAGGGTTTCGCCACGACCGAACTCATCGGTTGCTCGCTGATTGATCTGGCCATTCACACCTGCGAGCAAGCTTCTGCAGATCCGCGCGCTTTCGTTGATTCTGAGCTTGAAAGGCTTGGCATGCCGCCGGCAGTTGGTCTGCGGCATCGCCTCCCCTATTTCACACATATCTTCGACGGCGGCTATGCGAGCGCGTATTACAGCTATGCCTGGTCCGAAACGCTCGACGCGGACGCTTTTGAGGCTTTTGCAGCCTCAGGCGATATCTTCGACGCCCGGCTGGCCGAGCGGTTCCGTAAAGAGATCCTGAGCGTCGGCGACACCCGTGATCCAATGGAGTCCTTTCACGCTTTTCTTGACAGGGCTCCCGACCCCGAGGCTCTGATGCGGGCACGAAACCTGATCGATGTTTGAACTGACGGCCTGTACTGAGATGCGGTTTCAGCGAGTGCCTCAACATTCAGCATGAGGGTCCGGAAGCGAACCTTGTTGAAGGTTATATAAATAACACCGCCGTGGAGCAGTTGGTCGAAGCCCTTACTCGGTGGATGAGCTTTCGCGCGTACTGCACGGTGCCCGGCAGGGCAGCATGCGATAACGGCCTGCCCGCTCAGGCAGACAAATTTTGGCGAAAGCATCGCGGGGCATCGGCCATCAATAAGGTAGTGGGAAGCTGGATGATCATTCTGCCATTCATGCCTCACATCTCGGACACACTGGCGGCAGCCCGTTTGGCGCAAATCGGTTATCTCCCGCTGGCACGCCACTCGCGCGTTTCCTATCGCCCCATCGCGTGTTGCGGATCCACTTCGACCGCACAGGCTCATATGAAAACCATAAGGATTTCCGAGCTTCGGGCTTGCAGGCAATATCCCCGCAGGACCAGCAGGGGTGCTCTAGATCAATATACGCCATTCCAACGTCCACGCGTAAATGTCAGTTAGGTTAGCGTTCAGGTGCGAATGGATCAGTATGCGGGTCTGGATGCCTAGTCCTGACGATCTGAACAGATGACCGGTACTTGACGCACTGTCGCGTAAAGCTGACTCTGCCCGACAGGCATCGGTCAAAACGTTCGGGGGAGGAAGTCTTATGAACTAGCCCCAATCCTATATACGCTGTCAGGCCGTTCTGCCGATGGCCTTCTTTAATGCTGCGCGCAGGTGAGAAGGAGAACTGGGCTTTGGGCAAATCTGCGCATCCGGATAGCGAATTCGCAGGGCATTCTCGTTAGCGTGGCCGGAATGGAAAATAAGCGGGACGTTCATCTCCCGCATGCGATCCGCCGCCGGGAAGACTTCTCCGTCAGGAAGGCGGACGTCGAGGATCGCGCAGACCGGTCTCTGACGCTCGATCGCAATCATGGTGGCGGCAACCGTGCCGCAATGTGCGGAGACAGCGAAACCCTCTTCGGCAATCAGGTCTTCGAGATCGAGCACGACGAACAACTCGTCCTCGACGATCAGTACGGTATCGGTCATCGAACCATCACACCGCCAGGCAGCCACAGTCGAAGGGCAAAGTGGCCATCGCGTAGTTCGCGAGAAATCCGGGCACCAAGCTGACGGACAGAAGTGGTGACGAGCAATGTCCCGAAGCCCGATCCATCGCCCGCATCAATCGTGTCATCACCGTCTTCGTCCCAGAGCAAGTCAATTCCGTCGGCGCTTAACGTCCAGCGCACGCGGAGGGTTCCCGCGCGCGGTCCCAGGACACCGTACTTTGCGGCATTGGTTGTCCATTCGTGCAGGATGAGGGCAAGAGGAGAGAGGCAGTTGCGATCGATGTCGATCTGCGGGCCTTCGACCAGAATCCCGGATTGCCCAGCGTAGGCGGCGGTCGTCGTCTCGATGAGGGTCCGAAGCGAGAATGTCTGCTGCTCTTCGCCCGAAGGCGACGCCAGGGAGTGTGCCCGGCCCAGCGCCGCGATGCGTTCGCGCAGATCCGCGCCATAGCTGCGCACGTCGTTGTGAGACCGACCGGCAACCGCGATCATGCCGCTGACCACTGCGAACAGGTTCTTCACCCTGTGGTTCATTTCGCGCAGCATGAGGCCGCGTGTCTCGGCTACGGCGTATTCCGCCGTCAGGTCGATCGTTGCCCCCACCAGGCGGCGCGGGCGCGAGCCGATGAGCCGGCCGTAGGCCTTGAGCTGACGGCAGGCGGCGGCAGCATCCTCCGCTTCGCACACGCGAAAAGCGATTTCCATGTCCTGATCGCTGTAAAGGGCATGAGCGATGCCGTCTTCAAGCAAGGCGCGATCATCGGGGTGAACCTTCGCCAGCACATCGCCGAGACTCACTGAGCCCTTTGCGGGCAACGAAAGCTGGCTGCGGCTTGTGGTGTCGAGGATCACGTCGTCTTCATCTGGACGATACTCCCAGACCCCGATCCCGCCGGTCTTCACGGCCAGATCAAGCCTCTCGCGCTCGGCGGCCAGATCATCTTCCATCAGCAGGGCGACGGTGATGTCGCTCAATACCAGCGTGGCGCCATCGATCGTTCCGTGCTGGGTCCGATAGGGCAGAACGCGCAGCGACAGGGTTCGGCCGCCGTCGCGCGTGCGAACCCGGCGATGGAGAGGCTCGCCGCCGCCCGCCACGCGCCGCGCATCGTCAAGGTAGGTACTGTCGTCCAGGCGCGTTGCCACGTCGGCCAGCAGGCGCCCCCGATCGGTCTGCTGCAACGGGAAAATGGCAGTCGCCGCTTCGGTAAAACTGCGGATGCGAAGCTGCCCGTCGAGCACGATCACCGCCAGTTCGGTGGACTCGAAAAAGTTGCGCAAGTCAGCGTTCGCGACGGTAAGTTGGTCCACCTTGCTTTTCAGCTCGTCGTTGACGGTCGACAGCTCCTCGTTGGTGGACTGTAGCTCCTCGTTCATCGACATCATTTCTTCGTTGGAGCTTTTCAGCTCCTCGTTCGCGGTCTCCAGTTCCTCGACCGCGGTGCGCAGTTTGTGACGCGTGAGGCGCAGTTCCTCTTCCAGCGCCTCCATGTGATCGTCGCCGCTTTCGATCTCGGTAAAGTCCGGCCCGTCGAACCGCTGGAAGGGGCCGCGATCGCGCAGGATCAGCAACAGCGAATTGTCGGGCAACGGCTCGCAGATCGCCTCGACCGGCTGGATGCCGTAATCCGAACGCACCTCCACCTCGCGCGCCACCACCTTCTTGCGGGCATCGCGGGCCTGACGCACGAGTGGGCCGAGCACGTCGCGCAGGCCCGGCTTGGCCAGCGAGATCGCGCTGGAGCCGCCCGTGCGGGTTACCGGGAAATCGAAATAGCGACTCAGCTTGCCATAGGCGGCAAGTACCGCGCCGTCCTGATTGAGCACCATGGCGGGCGGCGCATAGCGATCGACCAGGCGCTGGACGGCTATGCCGGCATCGGACGGCTTGCGCCGGACGTCCCGATCGCTGTTGTCCTCGCGGCGACGCTGAAGGCCATGCTCTCCGCCCGGCAGGTCGATCGGGTACCGGGGGGTGCCGGGCGCGCGCTCGAAGATGCGGGCGTGATGATCCAGAGCCGGGAACAGATGGTCGAAACGGCCGATGCTTTCCGAGGGGCCGAGGAACAGGTACCCGCCCTCCCGGATCGCGTAATGCAGGATCGGCATCACCGATTGCTGCAGGCGATCGTCGAAGTAGATCAGAAGGTTGCGGCAGGAAACAAGGTCGATCCGCGAGAACGGGGGATCCTTTACAACCGAGTGGTTGGAAAACCGGATAAGGTCGCGAATCTGGTTCGAGATTGCGAATTTCTCCCCATGCGGCGTCGTCCAGCGCTCGCGCATGGGCGAAGGGATATCGGCCAGCGCGGAGGCGGGATAAATTCCTTCCCGCGCGATCTGCAGCATCTGCTCGTCGATGTCGGAGGCGAAAATCTGCACCGGGTTGGCGAAATTCATGCGCCGTGCCGTCTCGGCAAAGAGCATGGCGATGCTGTACGCCTCCTCCCCGCTGGAACAGCCCGGGATCCAGACCCTGATGTCGTCGTCGCTGGGACGGTCGCGCAGCAGCGGCTCGATCACCTTCTCGCGCAGCGCGTCGAACATTTCGGGATCGCGGAAGAACCGCGTGACATTGATCAGCAGGTCGCGGAACAGCGCCTCGCATTCGCCTGAATCCGATTGCACGCGCTGCAAATAGCCGCTGGCCGAATCGATGTTCAGCACGTGCATGCGCCGCTCGACGCGCCGCACCAGCGTCGAGCGCTTGTAGCCCGAGAAATCGTGGCCAACGGCCTTGCGCAAGGTGGCGCACAGGTCATCGACATGATCGGCGACAAGTTCGGCTTCGCGTTTGTGGGGCTCGCCTCGGCGCCGGGCGAAGAACGCGCTCAGGCAATCGAGGATCTCCGACGGCTGCTTGACGTAGTCCACGAGGCCGGTTCCGACCGCGGATACGGGCATCCCGTCATACCGCGCGGTTTCCGGTGTCTGGACGACGCAGACCCCGCCATGTTCCTTGATGGCACGCAATCCCGTCGATCCGTCGGCCCCCGTGCCGGAGAGGATCACGCAGGCGGCATCGGTCTGCTTTTCGGCGGCGAGCGAGATGAAGAAATCGTCGATCGGGCGGCGAAGTCCGCGCGGCTGGGCGAAATCGGTCAGCTGGAGCTTGCCGTCCTGCAGTGCGAGACCGCGGCCGGGAGGTATGATGTAGACGCGGTCTGCCAGAACTTCTTCGCCGCCCTCGCACTGGAGCACGTCGAGCGGGCTCGCCCGGTCCAGCAACTGCGCCAGCATGCTCTCGTAGTTGGGGTCGAGATGCTGGACGACCACGAATGCCATTTCCGTAGGCAGCCGGGCCACCGAGAGCATCTCGCGCAGGGCCTCCAGCCCGCCCGCCGATGCGCCGATCCCGACGATCGGGATGCCGCGGGTACATTCGTCGCCGCTCAAAGGATCGCGCCGTCGTCTAGATCGGCGAGGGTCAGCCTCGCCTGGGCGATCGTCGCGGCCGAATTCGCGATCGTGGTCAAGGTGCCCTCGACGATGATGCCGCTCTCGGCAGCCACCGGGCTGAGGCGGGTCAGTGTCAGGCCAAGGTCGCTGTCATATGCCCTGAGCCGATCGGGCTGAGCGCGGCTGACATCGAACTGAGACGCGAAAATGTAGCGCGTCCTCCCGGAAAGAGTGCGCAGCCTCGACATGTAAAGCAGGTTCACGAAAGGCGTTCCGTCTTTGCGAAAGTTGAGGATCGGGGTGCGCACATTGGCCGCAGCATCGTCGCCCAGGAAAGCGCGCAGTCTCGCCCGGGCTTCATGATCTTCTGCCGCCCCCTGCAGGATGCGGCAATTGCGACCTGCAAGGTCCTTTTGCGAATAGCCCGTCAGGTCCGCAAAGCGGCCGTTCACCAGGATCAGCGGATTGTCCGCGTCCGGACTGCCCAAGGCCAGGGCGACCGGAGAGTTCTCGAAGAAGGTGCACAGTTCGTCGGGAATAGTCAGATCGGACAAGTCGTTACTCCCGGCCATCGGGTAAGAGCTGAGGGGGCCGTTCGTACCGGCCATGCGGGCAAGACTGCAACGGCTCTGTGCACCATCTGTTGCCGAAGGTCGAGCCGAGAGGGAAATTGCTCAATGGGCACATGAGCTTGGGAAGCGACCTTTAGGCCGTGAATGTTCGGGGTGTTAGGCGCTACGCCGTATCCTGGCCCGAACCGCTGTCTTCTGAAATCAGAGCCCCGATCCGTTCGAGCATGGCGAGGATCATGGCCTGTTCCCAGCGCGGCAATCTGTCGAATCCCCGCCCAAAGCGCATCTGCAACGGAAACGGCATACTGTTTAGCCGCTGAAGGCCTTCTTCGGTCGCCTGGACGAGGATCTGGCGTTTGTCGTTCTCGCTGCGAGAGCGAGTGACGAGACCGGCTGCAGCCAGCTTGTCGACGATGTTGGTTATCGTCGCCTGTCCGAACCGGAGCGCGGCTGCGACAGCGCTGGGCGTCACGCTTTGTCCGGATCCGATCTGTCGCAAGACCAGGGCCTGCGACGGGGTCAATCCGGTTGCCGCAGCCATCCTCCGGTTCTCCAGATCCGCGGCGTCGAGAATTTTTCTCAGGGCCGAAAGTGCTGCTGGCGTGAGATCGCTGTCCATGCCCCGACAGCTAGCTTTCCTGCGGCTTTGCGCCAAGCCGCAAGATACTTCTAAATCCGAAATATTGCATTCCAATGACGCGCACTAAGGGAACATATCTAGCGACACATGGTTGCAATGAACCGCACGATCCGTATGTTATCACGCAGCAGCAGTCATAATGAGGCAAATGCCAAGCACGCCAATGTGCTTCGGAGGGTGAAGTAATCTTTGATGAAGTCATGAGTAAAGCCGCCTTCGGGACGAATCCCGAGGGCACAATTCCGATGTGTAAGACTACCTCGCCGGTCCTGCGCCGGCCCACTGCCGAAGACGGGCCTGCCGTCACTGCGCTGATCGCGGCGTCCGAGCCGCTCGATCCCAACTCGGCCTACTGCAATCTGCTTCAGTGCAGCGATTTCGCCGACACCTGCGTGCTCGGGGAGCGTGAAGGCGCGGTTGTCGGGTGGATTTCCGCCTACCGTCCGCCTTCGCATCCGGAGCGCATCTTCGTGTGGCAGGTCGCGGTCGCGGCCGCGGCGCGGGGCGAAGGGCTTGCAGGGCGCATGCTGGATGAACTGGTCTCGCTGCCCGCCGTACAGGGCGCGACCACGCTGACCACCACGATCACAGAGGCCAACCCGGCCTCCTGGGCGCTGTTCGGCGCCTTCGCGCGCCGCCGTGGCGCCAGCCTCTCGAAATCCAAGCGCTTCGAGCGCGCCGCGCACTTCGCGGGGGCACACGATACGGAATGGCAGGCGACCATCGCGCCGCTGCCGTCCGTCCATACCTGAACAGGGGAACTCCCGAAATGACGAAGACTCCCATGCCGAGCGCCACCGCGCCGGATACGAAGATCTATGACCGCCGCGAATCCAGGGTGCGCAGTTATTCGCGTGCGATGCCTCGCCAATTCGGCAAGGCGCAAGGGCCTTGGCTCCACGACAACGAGGGCGGGCGTTATCTCGATTTCCTGTCGGGCTGCTCCTCGCTGAATTATGGTCACAACCATCCGGTGCTCAAGGCGGCGCTGATGGACTATATCGCCGATGACGGCGTGACCCATGCGCTCGACCTGCACACCGACGCCAAGGCCGCTTTCCTGCGCACGTTCGAGGACGTGATCCTGGAGCCGCGCGGGCTGGACTATCGCGCGATGTTCACCGGCCCGACCGGCACCAACGCGGTGGAAGCCGCGATCAAGCTGGCGCGCAAGGTCACGGGCCGCGAACTGGTGGTCGCCTTCACCAACGGCTTCCACGGCATGACGCTGGGTGCCCTCGCCTGCACCGGCAATGCGGGCAAGCGCGGCGGCGCAGGCGTGCCGCTCAGCCACGTCAGCCATGAGCCGTTCGACGGCTATTACGGGAGTGAGGTGGACACCGCCGACCTGCTCGAACAGCGCCTTTCCGACCCCTCCAGCGGCCTCGACGCGCCCGCTGCGTTTCTTGTCGAGACGGTACAGGGCGAAGGCGGCCTCAACGCCGCAAGCCCTGCGTGGCTGCGCCGCATCGCCGCGCTGGCGAAGAAGCACGGCGCGCTGATGATCGTCGATGACATCCAGGCCGGCTGCGGCCGCACCGGTGGGTTCTTCAGCTTCGAGAACATGGGCTTCACGCCCGATATCGTCACCCTGGCGAAGTCGCTTTCGGGCATGGGCCTGCCTTTCGCGCTGACGCTCATGCGTCCCGACCTCGATGTCTGGAGCCCCGGCGAACACAACGGCACGTTTCGCGGCAACAACCACGCCTTCGTCACCGCCACCGCAGCGCTGCGCGAATTCTGGGCCGACCCGGCCTTCATCGATGCGGTGGCGCGGCGCGGCGGCATCCTCGAACGGCGGCTTGAGCGCATGGCCGAGCGCCATGGCCTGACCACGCGCGGGCGTGGCATGATGCGCGGCATCAACGTCGGCAGCGGCGAGGTCGCATCGCAGATCACGTCGGCCTGCTTCGAAGAGGGCCTGATCATCGAGACCAGCGGCGCGCATGACGAGATCGTCAAGGTACTGGCCCCGCTGACCATCGAGGATGCGGTGCTCGAAGCCGGGCTCGACATTCTGGAAGAGGCGGTCGCAGCCGCGATCGCCCCGGTGGAGCGGGCGCTGCCGAAAATTGGCGTGGCCGCCTGAACACTCCCTCCAAATTCAAAGGAATACCCACATGATCGTTCGCAATCTCAACGACGTCCACAAGTCCGACCGTCACGTCGAATCCAATGGCTGGCACTCCGACCGCCTGCTGCTCAAGGACGACAAGATGGGCTTCTCGTTCCACGTCACCACGATGTTCGCGGGTGAGGAACTGCATATGCATTATCAGAACCACCTGGAAGCGGTGCTGGTGATGCAGGGTGAGGGCACGATCGAGGACCTCGGCACCGGCCTGACGCACGAGTTGAGGCCAGGCGTGCTGTATGCGCTCAACGCCAACGACAGGCACATCGTGCGCCCGGTGCAGGACATCGTGTGCGCCTGCGTCTTCAACCCGCCCGTGACGGGCCGGGAGGTGCATGACGAAAGCGGCGCCTACCCCGCCGATACCAGCGAACCCGCACTCGCGGACTAAGGAGAAAGGGGGCTCACGATGCACGACCACTATCCCACCCGCAGCGCGGCCGAACCCCAGCTGTTTCCGCGCAGCGAACCCGTTGCCCGCCGCGCCTGGCAGCCGGGCGCGCCGTTGACCGCAGAGCAGATCGCCCAGTTCGATCGCGATGGCTATCTCGTGCTGGAGAGCGTCTTCTCCGAAGCCGAGATGGCTACGCTCCAGGCGGAAACCGGGCGCCTGCTTGGCGATCCCAGGGGGCTGAAGGACGAAACGGTGATTGCCGAACCCGGCAGCCGCGAAATCCGCTCGATCTTCGAGATTCACGAACAGAGTGACACGATGGCGCGCCTTGCCGCCGACGAACGGCTGGCCGGCGTCGCCGGCTATCTGCTCGACGACGAGGTCTACGTCCACCAGTCCCGCCTCAACTACAAGCCGGGGTTCAAGGGCCGCGAGTTCTACTGGCACTCCGACTTCGAGACCTGGCACGCCGAGGATGGCATGCCGCGCATGCGCGCGCTGTCGATGTCGGTGCTGCTGGCGGAAAACACGCCCAACAACGGTCCGCTGATGGTGATCCCCGGATCGCAGCACGTCTTCATCGCCTGCGTGGGCGAGACGCCGGACGATCACTACAAGGCGTCGTTGCGCAAGCAGGAATACGGCGTGCCCGACGAGGACACGCTGGCCGAACTGGCGCACCGTCAGGGCATCGTCGCGCCCACCGGCAAGCCTGGCACGGTGATCGTGTTCGACTGCAACACGATGCATGGTTCCAACGGCAACATCACCCCGTTCCCGCGCGCCAATGCGTTCCTCGTCTACAACGCGGTGAGCAACCGGCTGGAGGCACCCTTCGCCGCTGCCACCCCGCGCCCGGATTTCATCGCCGCGCGCGATGTGAAGCCGGTGACGCCCGTTTCGGGCAGCCTCGAAGGAGTACCTGCATGAACGGAGCGCATTCCGTAGAAAAGATCGGCGGCACTTCGATGGCCGCCACCTCGACCGTGTTCGACAACGTGCTGATCGCCGGGCGCGAAGGCGCGGACCTCTACAACCGCATCTTCGTCGTCTCGGCCTATGCCGGGATGACCGACCTGCTGCTGGAGCACAAGAAGTCGGGCCGGCCCGGCGTCCATGCCCACTTCATCCGCAACGAAGTGCCCGGCGCCTGGCGTTCGGCGCTGGCCGACGTGATGGGCGCGATGTGGGCGCGCAATGCCGAGATGTTTGCGCGCGCCGAAAGCCGCGAGGAAGCCGACGCCTTCGTGGCCAGGCGCATCGCCGCGCTGGAAACCTGCCTCGACGATCTCGACCGGCTGCGCGCACACGGCCGCTTCTGCCTGAAGGAGCAGATGACCACCGTGCGCGAGATGCTGGCCGGGCTGGGCGAGGCGCATTCGGCGCACTCTACCGCGCTGATGCTGCGCGACCGGGGCGTGAACGCGGTCTTCGTCGACCTCACCTTGTGGAACCACGAGGACATGCGCAGCCTCGATGCCCGGATCGAGGAGGCGCTCGGCCCGATCGATCTCGCCACGCAGATGCCCATCGTCACCGGCTATGCCGGGTGCGAGGGCGGCATGGTGCGCCGCTATGCGCGCGGATACTCGGAGATGACGTTCTCGCGCATCGCCGTGTTGACGCGCGCGCGCGAGGCGATCATCCACAAGGAGTTCCACCTCTCCAGCGCCGATCCGCGCCTTGTCGGCGAAACGGTGGCGCGCAAGATCGGGCGGACCAACTACGACGTGGCGGACCAGCTCGCCAACCTCGGCATGGAGGCGATCCATCCGCGTGCCGGGCGGGGGCTGCGCCAGTCCGGAATTCCGCTCAGGGTGCGCAACACCTTCGACCGGCACGACGGCGGCACGCTGATCTGCGGCGACTACGTCTCCGAAGCGCCGCGCGTGGAGATCGTCACCGGCCTGTCCTCGGTGCAGGCGCTGCAGGTGTTCGAGCAGGACATGGTGGGGGAGAAGGGCTACGATGCCGCGATCCTCGACACCCTGACCCGCCACGGCGCCTGGATCGTCAGCAAGAGCTCCAACGCCAACACGATCACGCATTACCTTTCGGGCACCGACACGGCGCAGATGGCTGCGATCGTGGCGGACATCGAGGCGAAGTGGCCGGGCGCGGCGGTGACGGTGCAGCCGGTGGCGATGGTCTCGGTGATCGGCAGCGATCTGGGCGAGCCGGGTCTCGTCCCTCGCGCGCTCATGGCGCTGGCGGAAGCGGGGATCGGCATGGTCGCGATGCAGCACCAGATCCGCAACGTGGACGTGCAGTTCATCGTCGGCGTCGAGGACTTCGACCCCGCCGTGCGCGTGCTGCACAAGGCGCTCGTCGAAGGCGCGACGACGGCGCAGGAACGCGCGGCGGCCTGACGCCCGGTTCCACTTCGTCGATGCTGAACGCCATCCTTCCCGTGCGCAGCCTGCTGCTCGCCATCTTCATGCTGATGGCGGGCGGCGGGTTCATGAATACGCTTGTCAGCGTGCGTCTCGAGCGCGCGGGAAGTGGCACGCTGGCGATCGGTCTTGTCGGCACCGCCTACTTCGCGGGGCTGGTCGCCGGATCGCTGCGCGCACCCGCATTGCTGCGCCGGATCGGCCATATCCGCGCCTTCGCCGCCTTTGTCGCGGTTCTGAGCGCCAGTACGCTGGCCTACGCGATCCACCGCGATGTGCTGTTATGGGGCACGCTGCGCTTTGCCGACGGCCTTTGCCTTGCAGGTATCTACGTCTGTCTCGAAAGCTGGCTGGGCGAGCGGGCCGAAGGGGCAGGGCGCGGAAGCATCCTGGCAGGCTACATGATCGCGCTCTACGGCGGGCAGGCGATCGGCCAGTTCACGCTGAACCTTGGCGGCGGGGGTTCGACGATGCCGCTGCTGGCAGGCTCGATCCTGATCTCGCTTGCCGCGGTGCCGGTGGTCCTGACCCGGATCGCGGCGCCTGCACCGGAAGAGGGCGCGTCGCTGGGTTTCCGCGAACTTTACGCCGTCTCTCCGCTTGGCATTGTCGGCGCGTTTCTGACGGGCGTGATGCTCGGGGCATTCTACGCGATGGGCGCGGTCTATGCGCGGCGATCCGGGCTGGACCTGTCTGCGACGGCCCTGTTCATGAGCGTGGTCATCATGGGCGGCGTCGCGCTGCAGTGGCCTCTGGGTCGCCTGTCGGACCGCATGGACCGGCGCAAGGTGATCGTGATGGGCTTTGCCGGAACGCTCATCGCCAGCCTTGCCATCGCGCTGACGAGCGGCACCGCGCCGCTGATGGCGTTCGGTGCCTTGTTTGGCGGCTTGAGTTTCGCTTTGTACCCTTTGTGTGTCGCTCACACCAATGATCACTTGACCTCGGATCAGCGGATAGCGGCCAGTGGGGGGCTGGTGCTTCTCTACTCGCTCGGCGCCGCGATCGGGCCTTCGATGGCGGCTATCGCGATGACTTTTCTGGGAACTTCGGGACTGTTCCTGTTCGTCGCAGTCTGCGCAGGCACGGCGCTCGTCTTCGGCTTGTGGCGACAGGCCCGTTCCGAGCCGGTGCCGCCCCATCTTCAGGAAACCTACGTCGTTCTGCCGCGAACCACGCCCCTTTCAATCGAAATGTCGGCCACGCCTGACGCCGCCGACGAAAGCACATCTTCATGACCGAACCGACCCCGCCCGCCGTCCTGCACCGCGCAATCGCCGCCTCGGCTATCGGCAACGCCACCGAATGGTTCGACTACGGCATCTACGCATATGGCGTGACGTATATCTCCGCAGCGCTTTTCCCCGGGGACACGGCGGAGGCGACGCTGTTTGCGCTGGCGACGTTCGCGATCTCGTTCCTGATCCGCCCGCTCGGAGGGTTCTTCTGGGGGCCATTGGGCGATCGCCACGGGCGCAAGGCGGTGCTGGGGGTGACGATCGTGATGATGGCGGGCGCGACGGTTTTGGTCGGCCTGATCCCGTCATACGCCGCGATCGGCATGTGGGCACCCGCATTGCTGGTGATCCTGCGCATGGTGCAAGGGTTCTCGACAGGCGGCGAATACGGCGGCGCGGCGATCTTCATGGCCGAATATGCACCCGATGCGAAGCGCGGCTTCTACGGCAGCTTTCTCGAAGTCGGCACGCTGGCGGGCTTCTGTGCGGGCGCAGTGCTCATGCTCGGGTTCTCGCTGCTGCTGGGCGATGCCGCGATGCGCGAGTGGGCATGGCGTCTGCCGTTCCTGCTTGCCGGGCCGCTCGGTCTTGTGGGGGTCTACTTGCGTTCGCGCATGGAAGAGACCCCGCTTTTCCGGGAGGTGGAGCAACAGGAGCATCGCGGCGCCGGATCTCCCTTACGCGACCTGCTGACCCGCCACCGTCGCCCGCTGCTGGCCATGAGCGGCCTTGTCATCGCGCTCAACGTCGTAAACTATACGCTGCTGAGCTACATGCCGACGTACTTCGAGCGGCGCCTCGGCCTCTCTACCGACGCCGCGCTGGCGGTGCCGCTGGCGG
Organism: Novosphingobium sp. HR1a; assembly: GCF_015594425.1. NCBI lineage: Bacteria > Pseudomonadati > Pseudomonadota > Alphaproteobacteria > Sphingomonadales > Sphingomonadaceae > Novosphingobium > Novosphingobium sp. HR1a. Next base: position 89,489 of record NZ_JABXWS010000112.1, on the reverse strand, counting down.
GAATGCTGTTCATGATGGTACTCCTGCCTTTCGCGGGGGCACTCTCCGACCGGATCGGCAGGAAGCCCATGTGGATGGCCTCGCTGATCGGGCTCATGCTGGCGGTGGTCCCGCTTTATCATGTGATGGATGCAGGCCCGGTGAGTGCGGTAATCGGCTATGCGCTTCTGGGAATGCTCTATGTCCCGCAACTGGCGACGATCTCGGCAACGTTCCCGGCCTTCTTCCCGACGCCGGTGCGCTTTGCGGGCTTTGCAATCGCCTACAACCTGTCGACTTCGCTGTTCGGCGGGACTGCGCCTGCGGTCAACGCCTGGCTGATAGACCGTACCGGCGATCCGCTGATGCCCGCCTACGTGATGATCGCCGCCTGCGTGGTGGGCCTCGCGGCATTGCGATTCACCGACGAAACCGCCCGACAGCCGCTGCGGGCCGCTTGACAACAACCTTGGGGGACTTTCTCTTGCCGATCGATGCCAGTGCCGCCCTTGCCCGACTTACGGGGGCGTGGGCACAAGAACCATGGGCGCGTACAGTACTGGGGCTTCTTGTGCTTGCGGGTTCAGCGTGGCTCGCCAACTGGATCGCCCGGCGGATCGTGCTGAACGGGATGATGCGGCTGATCCGGCGCACACCGTTCGAAGTCGGCGCGGATCGCATTGGTGCGATCGTCTCGCGCCTTTCGAACATCCTGCCCGCCCTGATTGTACAGGGCGGTATCGGCACTGTGTCGGGGCTGCCGATGGCACTGCCCAGCCTCGTCCACAGTATTTGTGCAGCCATCATCATCGTCAGCCTTGCCCTGGCGCTGACCGGTGTACTGACGCTGGGCAACGAGCAGTACCAGCGTCGTCCGGAAGCAGGTGACCGGCCGATCAAAGGCTATGTCCAGGTGGCAAAGCTGCTCGTCTATGGCGCGACCGCGATCCTGGTGATCGCGGCGCTCATGGATCAGTCCCCCTTGTTGCTGCTTTCCGGCTTGGGCGCCATGGCGGCGGTACTCATGCTGGTATTCAAGGACACGATCCTGTCGCTGGTGGCATCCGTTCAGATCACGTCCAACGACATGATCCGGGTGGGAGATTGGATCGAGATGCCCAAACTCGACGCCAATGGCGACGTCATCGATATCGCGCTTCATACCGTGAAAGTGCAGAACTTCGACAAGACGATAACCACCATACCCACGCACCGCCTGATCACGGACAGCTTCCGCAACTGGCGCGGTATGGCGGAGTCCGGCGGGAGACGGATCATGCGTTCGCTGATGATCGATCAGAACAGTGTGCGCTTCCTTGGCGACCAGGACCTTGCACGATTGTCGCGCTTCGCCGTGCTTCGGGGTTATCTCGATGATCGTCAGCGAGAGGTGTCAGACTGGAACCGTCATCATGCCGCCAGCGAAGTTCTCAATGCTCGCCAGCTCACCAACATCGGGACCTTTCGCGCCTATGTCCTCGCCTATCTGCGCAGCCGTACAGACATGGCCAAGGACAAGACCATGCTGGTCCGGCAACTGGAACCCGGCGAGCATGGCTTGCCCCTGCAGATCTATGCGTTCGCATCCACGACCGTCTGGGCGAGGTACGAGGACATTCAGGCCGACATCTTCGACCATCTCATCGCGATCATGCCGGAATTCGCCCTGCGCCTATTCCAGAGGCCGACAGGTCTGGACCTTGCGGGTCTCGTCACGCATGGCTCGGATGTGCCGGTGATCGGGCGGCATGAGGATGCAGCCCGGAAGAAAGATACAGTCCATGCCTGACTTTTCCATCAAAGCCCTTTGCGCCAGTTCACTTGCGGCTGCTGCGCTCGTTTCGGTCGCGCCCGCACATGCACAGACAGCGCCGCAGCCGGCCGGTCCGAGCTACCCGGACCTGGTGGAACTGTCCAAGCGTGCAGGCATGGTCATCAAAGCGCGGGTCCAGACGATATCGCGCCTCGATCCCGCCCAGGTCCGTAATCCGACCGCGCTGCACGATCGCTTTTACGCGCAAGCGCAGACCGAGGCCCTGATTTACGGACGTCAGGGCATCGGCCCTTCGCTGCGCTACCTTGTCGATCTGCCGAAGGACCGTCCGGAGCTTTCCGGGCGCGAGGTGCTGCTCTTCGCCTGGCGCGTGCCCGACAAGGCCAGTGACATCAAGCTCGTCGATCCAACGGCGCAAATCTTGTGGACGCCGCTCCAGGAAGCACGCTTGCGGTCCATCCTGAGTGAAATGGTGGCGCCCGACGCGCCGTCACCCGTCACACGGGTACGGGAACTGATGTTTGTGCCGGGCAACCTTGCTGGACAGGGGCAAACACAGATCTTCCTCGACACCAAGGGCGGGAGAGGCGCGGCTATCACGGTACGCCATCAGCCGGGCATGGCGCCGAGTTGGGGCGTGTCCTTCTCGCAGGTGGCTGCCGCAACTGAAGCGCCCCCGCGGCAAGACAGCCTGGCATGGTATAGCCTGGCCTGCTTCCTTCCCGCCTATCCGCCCGCAGCCGCGAACGTATCGCGCAGCAGCGCAAAGCAGGAACAGGCGCTGAACGACTATCGCATGGTCGTCTCGTCGCTCGGCACCTGCAACCGCACGCGATGAAGGGGCTTATTCCACCACCAGTTTGAAGGTTATGGGGACGGGGCAGGAATGACGGCATCTCAATCGGCGGCGGCGCCGGGCCACGAGGGCGCCATCCATGAACGGTTGGAGCATGTCGCGCTCTACCGCTGGTGGCGCCGATCGGTCGTGGGGCGTGTCGATCACGAAGCGGTGATGGCGCGCATCGTCGCGGATAGCGGCTGGACTCCTCGCTACGCGTTCATGGTGATGATGTCGGCCGGTATTGCGGTCCTCGGCCTGCTGCTGTCCTCCCCGGCGGTGGTGATCGGCGCGATGCTGATCTCTCCGCTCATGAGTCCGATCCTTGGGCTCGGCTTCAGTCTTGCCCTGTTCGACTTCAGCGAGATGAGACGGGCGCTGACGGCGCTTGCGATCGGTGCCAGCGCGGCGGTGCTGTTCACGGCGCTGATCGTTGCGCTGTCACCCCTCCAGGCACCGACCAGCGAGATCATCGCGCGCACGCGGCCTAATCTGTTCGATCTCGCCGTCGCGCTTTTCGCAGCGCTTGCCGGAACGTTCGCGATCATCCGCGGGCGCGGCGACACAATCGTCGGCGTAGCCATCGCAACGGCGTTGATGCCCCCCTTGGCCGTGGTGGGCTTTGGCCTTGCGACCTGGAACATGCCGGTGCTGGGCGGGGCCTTTGCACTGTTCGTCACTAACTTCGTGACGATCGCGCTTTCGGCGATGATAATGGCCCGGTTCTATGGTTTCGGACACCGCCTCTCCAGTCAGCAGACATGGACGCAGACCTTCGTCCTGTTGTTCGTCTTTGTGGCGATGGCCATTCCGCTTGGCATCTCCCTCAAGCAGATTGCCGGCGAAGCGGTGACGCTGAACCAGACCCGGTCCTTCCTCTCCGAACGCTTCGGTTCCGATGCTCGGGTTACTCAACTCGACATCGACTTCGACGCGCAGCCGGCGGTGGTTCGGGCCGTCGTCATAACGCCGCGCGACAAGATGAAGCGCACCGCAGCTTTGCAGGACGATCTCACCGCAAGACTGGGCCAGCCGATCAAGCTGCGGCTGGATCAGGTTCTGCTCGAGGCGGGGGCCGGTGCGATCGAGGCCCAGCGCGAGGAAATCCGCCAGGCAGGGGATGCCGCTGCCATCGAAACCCATCGCATTGCAAGCCTTTCACAGATGCTCGCCCTGACAGCCGGCATCGCGTCCGATGCCGTGACGATTGACCGCGATCACCATCGTGCGATGGCCAATGCAATGCCGCTTCCCGGAGCCACGCTGGCCACGTACCGCACCCTGGAACGCCGGGCTGCTACCCAGGCGGATGGATGGGACGTGGTGCTCACCCCGCCGCAGATGGCATATCCGTCGATCGGATTCCCCGGTTCACAGGATGCACTCGACCTTCCGGCGCGCGAAGCCGTTTTGGTGAGCGCATGGGCCGCAAAACGCTGGAATGTGCGTGCTCTCGGTGTTCCGGGGCTGCCGAAGGAGGCACCAAAGACCCCCTCTTTGACCCAGCGGCGAGCCATCACCATCGCTGATCTCCTGCGGGAGAACGGTGTCGAAGCCGTGCCTGCTCCGGCCGCTGGAAGCCGCTTTGTCCTGCGAGAAGTCGAAGGAGACGGGGAACAGCCTTGAGCCCGGCCCTTGTCAGCGCCCTGATCCTGCTGGGTGCACTCGTCCTGTTCGTATCCGAGCGTGTCCGGCATGATCTGGTTGCATTTCTTGCGCTCTTCGCCTGCCTGGTGACGGGTCTTGTCGCGCCGGCTGACGCCTTTGCCGGATTTGCCGATCCTGCCGTGATGGCGGTTGCGGCGGTGCTTGTGGTCGGGCGGGCGATCGAGCTCAGCGGCGCTGCGGGTCTCGTTGCCGATCGGATCATCCCAATCAATGCGCCGTTCGCGATACGCTTGGCCGGCCTTCTGGTCGTCGGCGCCATGCTTTCGGCCTTCATGAACAATATCGCCGCTCTGGTCATCACGATGCCGATCGCGGCCGAGATCGCGCGTACGGCCAGGCGATCACCGGCCGCCACCTTGATGCCCCTCGCGTTTGCAACGATTCTGGGCGGGATGACGACGCTGATCGGGACGCCGGCTAACCTCATCCTGTCTTCCGTGCGGGAAGCGAGATTGGGTGCGCCCCTCGGCTTCTTTGCCATGACCCCCGTGGGGGTCGCAGTGACGGTCGTCGGCCTTGCCTACCTGTGTGTGGTGGGGTGGCGCCTGCTGCCGGTGCGGACGCGCAGTTCCAGCAACGGAAAGCCGCCGTGGCGGGTGTACGAGCTGTCGGTGGTGGACGAGCGTCTGGATGCCGAGGAACTGCGTAGCCGCCTCCGGGCTGCCGGAGCGCGGATGCTCGCCACCTTCCGGGACATCGCGCCGATAACCGGCGTCAGTCAATTTCGGGCGCGGGACCGCCTGCTGGTCGTTTCGCGTAAGAACCAGTGGTCTGTAGCAGCGACAGCTGGCCTCGCCAGCGATGTTCCAGCAGACCATGTGCCAGATGCCGTCACCGTCCGCGTCGCGGTGGCGCACGGCTCTCCGCTCATCGGGCTTGGCTACGACGAAGTGCGAACCCGCAGCCGGCAGCAGCTGCAGGTTGTCGCGGTAGGCCCCCGCGTGGCCAGGGAACGGCGGCAATTGGTGGACATGCGCATACGGGCAGGCGACCAGCTCTATATCCGCGGTCCTCAGGCAGAACTTGGTGCGTTCAGCGCCAGTGCCCGTGTCCTTGAGATCGACCGGCACGATCCCGTCCCGACCGCTCACAGCCGCGCGGCCGGAATTCTCGCAATTTTCGCAGCGGCAATCGCCTGCATCGTCGGGCTAGGTCTCTCGCCTGCGCTGGCCTTCACGGGCGCCGCGGTCCTGATCGCGGCGCTGCGGCTGCTGCCATCTGAGGAAATCTACCGCTCCATCGACTGGAGCGTGATTGTCCTGCTTGCAGCCATGATCCCGGTTGGACAGAGCTTTGAGAACAGCGGTGCTGCAGCCATCGCCGCACAGTGGCTGGGCGAGACGTTGACGGGATTGCCGCTGATCGTCGTGCTGGCCGCGCTTTGCTCCGTCACCTTGGTGCTTTCGATCTTCCTCAACAACGTGGCGACGGCGATCATCATGGGCCCGCTCGCGATAGATGCCGCCAATCTTCTCCACGTCAGTCCCGATGCCGCGCTGCTGGCGGTGCTTATCGGCGCATCATCGGACTTTCTGACCCCGATTGGTCATCAGAACAATCTTCTGGTCATGGGGCCGGGCGGCTACCGATTCAGCGATTATGCCCGGATGGGCGCGCCGTTGGTCGTGGCTGTGGTAGCCTGTACGGCGATTACGCTGACGCTGCTGTATGGCTGATCGGGACTTCACGGTGCGCGATGCGCAGCACCAAGAAGCCCAGAATGCCGGAAATCAATGAACCGACGAGAATGCCGACTTTGGCTTCGGACTGAAGGATCGGGTCGCCCGGGAACGCCAGGAGGGCGATGAAAAGGCTCATCGTGAAGCCGAACCCACAGAGCAGGGCTACCCCCAGCATTCTGCATCCGGCTGGCATGCGCCGGAGCATCCGCCAATCTCAGCTTGGTGGCCAACAGCGACAAGCCGAACACGCCGATCGGCTTGCCGAGCACCAGACCTGCTGCGACTTCAAGCGTCACCGGTGCGAGTACTGCATTCGCCGGCAGGCTGAGAGAGTGGGTCGATTGCCGACCTGCCCAAGTGATCGAGTACGCCCGTCTGCGTCGGGCGGACATGGTTGGGAAGGCGAAAACGAGTTTCGCGCCTTCCCTTGCACAAGAGATCGAGCCCGGCTGCTACCACCTCAAATCGGCGATATTGAATTTGATTGAGCGATTGCCTTCAAAACCTGAGCGCTTGGCTTAGGAGACCGTTTGAATGTGACCGGATCGACGCTGGCAAGGCCGAAGGCGCCGTGGCCGATGCCAGCTCCCCATTCGTAATTGTCCATCAGCGTCCAATGGATATAGCCTTGTACCGGGACTCCTTCGGCCATCGCCCCGAGAAGTTCCCGTAGGCCGTCGCGGATAAGGTTGGCGCGGATTGTATCGTCGTCGGTTCCGACACCGTGCTCGGTTACCAAAACCGGCTTGCCGGTCGCCTGGTAGGCGTATCGCGCCGCGCCGGCGAGTGACGGAGCATATACTTCGGCGCCGCGGAAATTGCGCGGCGTGCCCGCAGGCGCAGGGAGGCGGCCATCCTTGCCCCACAGGATGCGTTCGTAGTTCTGGATGGCGACGAAATCGTCATCGCGCGCCACTGCCAGCCAGTCTCCGTAGAGTTCGGCCCGCATCCGGTCTCGGATGGAATTCGGGCCGACGGGCTGGTCGTCGGCGATAGACAGTGTGAAGCCGACGGGAAGGTCGGGGCGCACTGCCTTGATCGCGGCACGCGCACTTTTGTGGCCCTTGATCATCGCGGCGGTCAGGGCGGGGACGTCCTCCGGCAAGACGGTGTTAGCCACGAGATAGCGCGGTACGCCCGCAGCCTTTGCGGCCGCAGCCAGATTGGCGCGCAATCCTCCCATGAACTGAGGGGGCAGAACGAAGGGCAGCAGGCGGGGCAGGTTCGGCTCGTTCAAGGTCGTCGCGATTGCTATTCCGCTTGCGAGATGTTTGGCCGCCCGCTCGCAGAAACGAGTGAACAGGTCGCTCGCATCGGGATGCAACCATCCTCCTTGGGCGGCAAACCAGCGTGGCGTTGTGTAGTGGTTGAAGGAGACCACCGGGGCAATACCACGTTCGCGGCAGCCATCGATGATGGCCTTGTAGTGATCGAGCATGGCGCACGAGAACATTCCCGGTTCCGGCTCGATGCGTGGCCACTCAAGACTGAAGCGGAACCCATTGAGCCCGATGCTTTTCACAAGGTCGAGGTCATCTCGCCATAGCTCGAGGCTGTTGACAGCATCACCCGACGGCGCGCCAGTGATAGTAGGTTGCACATTCTCGAGAAGCCACTGGTCGGAATTCGTGTTGTTACCCTCGATCTGGTGGCCGGCAGTAGCCGCGCCCCACAGGAAGCCGGAAGGGAAGCTGGCCGATCCTAGCGAGGATTGCTTTTGCGCAGGAGCGGCGAGCGCTTTTCCAGCAAGCATGGGCGCTGCGGCAAGCGCGGCAGCGCCGGCGATGATTGAACGTCGGTCGATCATGCGAAGTCCTTGGTGAAGCGGCAGGCGGGTGGGCCCGGCCATGAAATCAGACAGGCACTTGTTCCGGAGCCTATGCTGCCGAAAGAAGCCTGAAACGCGCCAGCATGTCCCTGAATGTCAGTCCTGCATCGACGTAAGTGTAGACCCGCATGGGGCGCCCACCCGCACGCTCCGCATAGCTTCCGTTGTCGAGAAGCCTTGGTGTTGGCAGCAGCTTGTACCGGCTCGATGTAGGATCTGGCTGCATAGGGGGAACCAGCGCGGTCAATGTCACCAGCGGACTGTCGCCCAGGACGTAGGCGTCTGTCATGGCCACCGGGGGTACGCCAGGTATCTTGGCGAACATCTCCGGTATCGCATCGACCCTAGACTTAAGATAGGCGCCGAGCCGGCTCTGTCCACCCAACTCCTCAAGTTCGGCCGTGCTGAACAGCATCTGGCTATAGGCATCGGAGGGCACTTGCCAGATCTCGATATCGGATTCGTTGAACAGCACTTGCGCCGCTACAGGATCGATAGAGAAATTGAATTCCGGTTCGCCCGGCTTGGCTCCGGGATTTCCAAAGCCGGAATGAGTGTTCCCACCGATCCAGACCAATTTTATGCGGCGGCCAATGCGCGGCTCAGACAACCAAGCGAGCGCGAGATCGGTTAGCCCAGCGCCGGCCGCATAGATCAGAGGCTCGTTAGCGTCTTCGCGCATAGCTTCGCGGACGATGGCAGCCGATGCCGTACTGGGTTTCGAGGAGGTGCGTGACTGGATTGGCGTCTCGGATCCGGCTATGATGCTATACTTGCCGGCAAGCTTCATGATTTCGAGAACTTCGCCAACCCGTGCGATTGCATCTTGGGCGTCGTGCCCGCTGCCGAACTTGGCGGGAAGGTGCGATCCCACGATGAGAGAAATCTTGACCGACGAGCACAATGCGTGATGCGCAAGCTGAAACAATCCGTCCGGATCACCAGCGAAGTCGTTGTCGAGGATCACCCGTGCTAACGCTGGCTGCTTGCCAAATGCATGTGCGGGCACCGCGAGTGCGCTAGCGAGCGTCATCGCCAAACCGACGAATTTCCGGCGTTCCATTTTATGGGGCAACAAGCCTCTCCTTTCGTCTCTTTGGGCCGTTGTCCATCATCCAAAGCATCATGTAAAATATGCATTTTTTAGATAAACATAGGTACAGCCTATAGCAGGAATATTGCTTAAGAGGCTGCGAGCGGTGCTCCATCCGGGCTAACCGACAAATGTACAGTCGTGGAGTTTGCCGCAGACAGGTCACAGCGATCTCGCATCGGAAACCCTCAGTCCGAAACGGTAACACGTAACGCTGACCTGGAAACAAATCGGATGGCCGGTTTTTGGATTGGCGGGCAACGCGCTGAACTTCCGCAAAGCGGGCGGTTGCTGCTGATGGATCTTTAGCAAGTTGGACGTTGGGAGTGTCGTAGCCATCCGGTGAAAGCCGCGGCGCAGCTCTGATCAAGTGGTGATGGAGCGGCGTGCGGGCAGCCATTTCCAGGGCAGCAGTTCGTCGAGTTGGCGGGCCGGATGCTCGGCGATGCGGGTGAGCACATCCGCGAGCCAAGCCTGCGGATCAACGTCGTTGAGGTGAGCAGTCTGGATCAGGGTGTAGAGGACCGCCGCGCGCTGGCCGCCGCGATCGGATCCGCAGAACAGCCAGGCCTTGCGGCCTAGTGGCACGCAGCGCACGTTCTGCCGCGTTGTTGGTCATACAGACCTTCCCGTCGGTGAGGAAGTGGGCGAAGGTATCCCAACGTCGCAGCATGTAATTGATGGCTTTGGCGAGATCGTGGTTGCGCGACAGCCTGGTGAGCTGGCTGGTCAGCCAAGCGTGGAGCTCAGCCATTAGGGGCCCGCTCAACTCGCGGCGTACGGCGAGACGCTCGTCGGCGTCCTGGCCATTGATGCCGCGCTCGACATCGAACAGCGCATCGATCCGCTGCACGGCTTCTAGCGCGATCGGGTAGATCATGCCGGCATGATCGCCGCGGCTCTTTTTGCGGGCTGCGCTGGCGACGTCGGCCAGTTCGAAGAACTTGCGTCTCGCGTGAGCAAAGCAGCCGGCCTCATGAACAGGCGCAGGCAAGCGACCGGGGGCATAGCTCGCCGTAACCGCCATAGGCATCGGCCTGCAGGATCCCTGACCAGGATGCGAGATGCGCCCTTGGACGTTCGCCGCGCCTATCGCGCGAATAGTGGAACAGCGCCGCGGGCGGATCGGCGCCGGCGAATGGTCGATCATCCCGCACGTAAACCCGTAGGCTGGCGGTATCGGTCTTCACCTTGGCCATGACCGGCACGGTCGTATCGTCGCCATGCAATCGCTTGGCGGCGAGGACGTGTGCCTCGATGAGGCGGTAGAGCGGCAGCAGCGCGAAGGCGGCGGCACCAACCTGGTCGGCGAGCGTCGAGGTGCTCAGCGGTACGCCCTCGCGGGCGAAACGCTCCGCCTTGCGGTTGAGGGGTTAGTACTGGCCGTACTTCTCGAACAGCAGCATGGCGAGGAAGCTCGGGGCAGCCCAGCCACGCGGCACGACGTGGAAGGGCGTGGGCGGCTGCGTGATCGTCTCGCAGTCCCGGCAGGAGAAGTTCTCGCGCACGGCCTGGACGACATTCCGAGCGCGCGGGATCACTTCAAGCGTCTCGCTGACATCCTCGCCAAGCTTGGACAGCCGGCTCCCGCCGCAAGCCGGGCAAGAGCACGGTGCCGGCACCACAATCCTCTCGCGAAGCAGAAGCTCGGGAAACGGCATTCTGCCCGGCCGCTTACGCTCGAAGGCGGTGACGGTCGCCGTCTTCTCGGCCGCGACTTCGGCAGCAAGACTGTCCTCAGCCGCATCGTCCTCAAGCTCTTCGAGCTGCAGTTCCATCCGTTTTAGCAGGCGGCGGGTGCGCTTAGCGCTCGCGCCGTACTGCTCGCGTCTGAGCTTGGCGATCTGCAGCTTGAGGTGCGCGATCACCGCCCCGGTGGCACTCCCCCGGGCATGGGCATTGGCGAGCTTGGCTTCGGCCTCATTGGCCCGCTGGGTCGCACTCGCCAGCAGCGCCTTGAGCGCTTCGATATCGTCAGGAAGGGGCGAAACGGCGGCTTCCATGACCGCGATGGAATCACAGAAACTCGTTCGAATGAAGCGCAAAATGCTCCGCTGGAGAAGAAAACGGCGCCCCTATCCAGCGTTCTGCAGACGCCAGGAATACTGCGGGTTCCACCAGTCGATCCCGTCGAGCAGGCAAGCGAGGTGCGAGGCTGTCAGCGACACCAACGCTGTTCTGTCGTTCGGTGCCCCCGTCGGTTAAAACGTACCCCTCACCAGCGCAAACGCGCGGGGGAGCGGGGGAATTTTAGAAGGCGGGAGGAGCGAGAGACGATGCACTGCATCTCGTCATCGGCAGGCAGGACGCAGTTCCCGCTACTTGAACGTCATGGCAGGCACGGACACCGCCTTAGCTCTCGCCAAGGATGCAATCTCCTTTTCGCTAACCGAGCCCTTCGTGCCGCAGCTGGGGCAGGCAAAGAAGCTCACACCGCCAGCGCAAAGCATGTCCTCAATGTTGAACGTGTTTCCGCAAGAGCATTCGGCGGAAACACGCATTTGATGATGGTTCATCTGTCGGCACCCCTCCAGAGAATCGGAACCCTGTATTCACCCCGCCCAAATCGGGTGATTTTTATCCACAAAGATGGCGGCGCCGCGCAAGCGTTTGTCCGTTCTGTTGCACTCTTGGTGCGACAAACGGAGCGTCGGGGTGTTGTAGAATAGCGGCCTATGCCAGCTCGTCGGCGACTGGAACGGCACCACCCCCATCGGGGGAATTATGGTCGAACGGAAGTGGGACGGGTGGCGCGCGCTCCGCTTCCGCGGCCTCGACGGCAAGCCGCGCCTGTGGTCTCGCAATGGCCAGCCGCTCAACGGCGCCGATCAGGTCGTGCACCAGCTTGGCTTGATGCAGCGCGTCGCGGGCGTGCCGCTCTTCCTCCACGGCGAAATCGTGGTCGACGCGACGCTGTACGCAACGAAACGCTGGTTCGAGAGCGGACGGCGCAGGGGAGGGGATAAAGGCCGCCTCCACCTCTTCGACGTGCTGACGGAGGAGGAATGGCGCGCGGGCGACTGCAATCGGCCGCTGCATGAGCGAAAGGCCTGGCTGCAGGAGCTGGCGGCCGCGGTGCGCGACGATCCGGCGCTCTCCTGGGATTGGCGGCCGGGAAGCCGGGGCGGAGACGACCCCACCGCCGTTCAGGTGGTCGCGGATGAATGGGCCTTCACCGAATCGGACGTGCACGACATGGTGCAGCGCGTGTGGGCTGTCGGGGGAGAAGGGCTGATGCTCAATGATCCCGAGAGGCCCTGCCGGCGCAAACGCGGGCCTGCATGGGTCAAGGTGAAGCTGGACAACTGGTCTAAGTGGGAATCGCCCAGGAGGGCGGCATGATGTTCCTGATCGCCTCAAACGAGGCCGCAGAAATTAAACCCTACCGAGGGAAACCCAGGAACGTAACGACCGTGGAAATGCAGCCGACCAAGATCACCCAGCGCCGCGGGCGGACAGTCAAGTTCACTGGCACAGTCATCGCAAAGGGCGAGTTTCCGACGCGGCAGGGATTCGAAATACGGATGGAGGTCCACCAGACCGAGGGCGGCGCTTACGTCGCGGTGACGACGACCGACGCAGAGACGCGCGCTGTTGTCATCGAGCCCGCCGATCCGAAGGACATGCAGTGCGCGGTCATGGAAGCGTTCGACTGGCATGATCGAGCCAAGACGATGCCGCGAGATCAGCTCAAGTGGAAGTTTGTAAGGACGGTAGACTGAAGCGAAAGGGATAAACTCGATGGTTATGGTGCCTGCAGATACGCTTCTCACATTCAAGCAGCCGGAGGTTCTGCCTGGTAAATTAGCAATCGGGAATACGCTTGGCCCAGCGTTGTTTTTTTGAAGACGGCGGTCGTCGATTTATTTCGCTCACACCGGCCGACGAAGGTGGCTTTTGGGAACGGCCGGCTGTCCAGAACAATTTCGAGCATCTTGCAGTCGTGCAATTTCGGCTGATGGTGGATTGGGATAGTGTGGTTTGTTCATCGCACGTGGATTGCCCGGTCGGCATGGTCGTGAAGATTGGCCAGCATTTCGGCTTTCTCGCACGTACAACTGTTGCGCAACTCTATGTGGGGATTGAAGGGACGCCAATTGCCCCGCCGCAGTGGTAGAAGTTTGTGGCTTTCTCCAATTGGCGCATCGACATTCCCACGATCGGAGAAGAATTCATCACACTGTGCGAGTCCGATGCTTTTGCTGGTTTGGATCAGTGACCAAGCCTATACTGCAACGCATTGCGCGCGCGCTCTAAAGCCATGATGGCCTGCCCGGGAACACACAGTTCGAAGGGCGGCCGATGTGGGAGAGATTCTTGCCGAAGACGAAGGCAATGTTGAGCGCGATCCGAACCCCCACCGAGGAAATGAGGCAGGGCGGCGCCTCTGCACATGGCCAGAAGGCGCAACTATGGTAGACGCAGCCCTGCACGAAAACTGACGGAATTGGCCATAATCTCCGGCTAGCAGTTCCGAGGACGAGTAAACCTTCTCCCCGCAACATCCCGATTACTACCCATATGATCCGCCTAGCGTTGGTCCATGGTGAACCGGTCGGCTGTCAGGGGAGGCGCCTACTAAGTCGATAGCTGAAAGCCACCAGCTGCTGTCGGCGGTCAAGCGAGCGCGGCGGTTGGAGGACACCGCCGCGCCCGCCCCGGCGGCCACCCATGGGCGCCGAGCTGCAAACGAATGATATTGATGGACCGGCCGCACATCGCGGCCCTCTGTTCACAAGTGCGTTGATCCCTACCGGCCTATCGCTACCGAGCCGGCCGGGTGCGGCGGCTTGCAGGGGACCGACGCACCCATCTCCCTTTCGGAAAAAGTCGTTTGTTAGCGGTATGCAATCGATCCGCTGGTGCGTTATCGTCGCGACAAAGGGAGATTTCAGTGCATCAAGTGTCCAAGAGCCTCACTCGCGCCGCAATCGCCGAGGCGATCAAGAAAAGCGTCGGGATTTCCTTCGCCGGAGCGGATCGCATGGTCGATGCGATCATTGAGGAAATCGCCGCCGCTCTCGAACGTGGCGAGAACGTGAAGATAGCCGGCTTCGGCACGTTCCTGCTGAACGATAAGGGGCCGCGCGTCGGACGCAACCCGAAGACTGGCAAGGAGGCGGTTGTAGCCGCGAGGCGCGTCGTCACCTTTAATCCGAGCGCCATCCTGCGAGCACGCGTCGCTCCCGTGCTGGACTGATCTCAGATCAGCGACCTGATCTGCAACTCCCTCGCCCTCGTCCTCGGCTTCGCTGCCCCGTGCGAATGGCGCCCGCCCCAGGAAGCAGAGATAGGTCCGGTTCTGCCGCCACGTCGTCACCGCCGGGTCGAAGCAGCAATAGATCGGCACCGACGTACCCAGCTTGTAGGTGAGTGGCGCGAAGGTGTCCTCGTACTCCGCCTCGCCGAGCCATGAGAGCGTGAAGAGCAGCGTTCGCAGCGTGATGCCCGGCGTGGTGTCGGGCACCGTCATCGGCGCGAGCACAACAGGCGATGGCGCTTTCGCAGTTGCAGACCCGCGCGCGTTTACTGCGCAGCGCGAGCATTACCAGACCGGCGGGCATTACGGCGTCGTCGACTGGGAGCAGACCGCCTATGAAATTAGAGGTTCCGCCTGCCACGACAACGGGTTCAACTCGGTGGCCGACCCGCGTTTAATTTCTGATGCCTCAAGTGGGGGGCGGGAAATTAAACTGCCGGAGCCCGGCGATCGTCTCGTGTGCCGCATCATCGCGACCGACGGCACTTGGCACCGCCCGGTCACGACGCTGGACCTTGCCTCGCAGCAGGCGCTCTTCGCCCTGGAAGAGACCTTCTACCAGGAGGCGACCGAATACGGGTTGGAATGGTGCTGCCGCACCCCGTTCGACCTCATCGGCGGCTCGGACGTCGCCAAGCGCGAGTGGATCGGCAACATTGTGCCCGGCGCCGCCGCTACGGGCATGGCCGAGACGATCGGTGAGACGATGATCCTCGCCGACATGGGCGAGAGCTTCTTCCTGAGCCCGCACGAGATCTGGGCCAAGCCCGGGGCGCTCGCTCTCGCCATCGACAACGGCCAGATCGCATTTCGCATCGACGGAGAGTTCACATCAACGCCATGCTACTTTGTGACGATGCGGGACCGCCGTGCACCCGCGAACCGCGCGAGCAGGCCTCGAGCTTCGACCCGATTGTGCTCGACCTCATCTGTCACCGAAGCGACCTCTTCGATGTAACCCGCCAGACGAATCTCTCCGATCTTGTCGGCATGAACGGAAACCTGATCGCCAAGGCGGATCGCCAGTTCCTCGACTTCGATAGCGGAGACCTTCGAAAGTACAAAAGCAACCATATCGTGAAGTGCGTAATGCGCACCCTCAAGGTGAAGAAGTGCTTCTTCCAAGGACTTAAATCTGTCGCGTGTATTAGTGATCATAGCTATTATCTTATCGCTTTTAGCGGTCCTTTTGTTTCGGCACGGCGCCCTTACGGCCGATTGCGCATGACGGCAATTGCTCTGTCGCATTTGCGACAAACCGCTCGTCGCATTTCACCTGCTCATCTAAACCCAAAGCCAGGAGGCCGTCATCGAATTCCGCCCGCGTGATCCGGCCGTCCTTCCGGCGCGCGCACCGCCAGCATAAACACCAATGCGACCCCGGCCGCGATGACCAGCGCGCCGATCACCGGCACGACGGTCATCCTCAGTGTCGAGCGCGCTTCCAGACCGAACTGCGGCGGAGCGGACTGGTGCCTGAGGCCTACACCCTTCGCGGAGACGACCAATCGCTGAACGCAGGCATGCCGCAATGTGTGCGAGCCAGCTGTGAAACGCCGATGCCAGCCCCGTGCAGATATTTGTTGGACGGGGCCGACACCGCTGGCCGCGTGAGCGGCGACTGCGGCGCAATGTGCCGCGAGAAGAGCAATCGGGCGCACGGAATGGCGGCCGAGCAGTGTCCAGCGAAACAATGGGAGCGGGATGCCGGTGACCAAAGTTGTCATATTCAGCGCAAAATCAATAGTGTACCGTGCGTTTGCGACCCGAAGGGCGCTGCGGCCCTTACAAAACTGGCCCGGTCCTCTCTTAGTGCCGGGCCTTCTTGCCCTATCAGTCGGCCGGTGCCTTTTCTGTAGCCCCTTGATCTGGCCCGGGGCGCTGAAGCACCTTCGTGCTCGCACCCACGATCGCCATGCCGAGAAGAAAGATGACGATTATTCCGCCGACAATGTACCGAAAATTCTTCGGCTTGCCGCCTTCGTGACCGCCGGCGGGCGTAATGGTCTCTTGGTCGCGATGGGGGCGGTCCTGGGGTAAGTGGCCCGACCGCTTACCGATGAGAGCGATTGCCGGGCCACAGGTGCAGGAACACCTGCTTGCTCGAAGCGACGGACTGAAAATTCGTTCCATGTTCAGCAGCGTGGAACGTTTGCCGCACCATCGGCATCTCCCTTTGAGGGCGTTTCCGCGAAGGAGAGAGACATGACCGAAGAAGGGGACGAACAGCATCCGCAGGTCGATGCCGTAACCGCCAACGAGGTCGTAACCGGCATGACCGACGAGCAGCTGGCCGCCGCATGTGACGCGGCGGAAGACTTGGACAATCTCACCGATGTCGAGGAGGCCGTGTTGGCGGAAATCGAACGGCGACAGCTCAATCTTTGAGCACCGCACCCTTACCCGATCCGGTAGACCTTTGAGCCACATCGAACGTCTCCTTCATATGCCGGCTGACGATGGCCCGCGATCACCCGTTGTCAGGAATGACAATTCTTCCCGCGCTGATGGGTTTTTGAGACAAAGGATACGCCTGCTGTCCGAGACCGCCGGCATGGTCGATAAATCTCTCGGCACCCGCCGCAGACAGTGATGCTCGCTCGTCACATGAAAAAGGCATTCGCGTCAGCCCTTATACGAAGATGGCGTTACGGCCTGCCATCCCCGTGACCGCCGCGGTCCTGACGATGCTCCTGGGCGCCTTCTTGCTGCAAAGACTCGCACGCAAGAAAATGAGATGAAAGGCTCTACCGGAGCGTTCGTCATGGGCCATGCCCCGACGAAGCACGGATGCACGCGGTACGCAGGATCGTTCCCGAATTGCGATAGCGGGGCGACGCGCCCGTGAGTGAGGAGCCTGATTCCGCCGTTTCTCTGCGCGAGATGGCGCAACATTGCGGGTTCAAGCTGCTGAAATCCCGGCGGCGCAAACCTGGCGTCGGAGACTTCGGGGGGGTCGGCCTCAGCGACGCTACGGGCAAACCGGTCATGGGTGTAGGGACCGGCGGCCTGACGGCTCTGCCTGACGAGATCGAAGCCTTTCTTCGCACGGGCGCGCTCGACAGCTGGAAAGCCTCGGCAAAAGCGGCGCCCGACGCGCCCAGATCACCCAAAGCAGTCCGCGATCACGATGATACGGAGAAGGAGGGGTCAACCCGGCGCGGTGGCGCCCATGCCGAGCGCAGCGAAGACCGGCCGGCGCGCCGAATCCGGAACACAAAGCAGCCCGACCTCCCTCGCAGCCCCAGACCGCCCAAAGCCCGATTGGAAAAGCACGCTCGTGGCGGCCCGCAAAAAGGGCCTGCGCAGTCCCAGGGGAGCGAGCCCCACCACCAGCGGCTCTCACCATCAGAACACCCACGACAGAGGATGTCGCTGCCATCGCTGCCTTGCTCGGAGAATTACCAGGCGTCGATTGAACAGCGCAGGACGTATCTGAAGGCATGGCGGCTGCCCGCAAGGCTGGCGGGGGTGTGCTGCTGGCCGATCAAAATGGCACGATCGGCTGCATCGCCTGGGTATTGCTGCCCACCATTCACCGCGGCACACTCGGTCGGATTGGGGCAGCAACCGGCAGCATGATCGTCGGCACCGTCGCCACTATGTCTGGCGCGGTGGATTCGTTTGCGCTGACACAGTCGGATTTCGATGCGATGGGGCAGCGGCTTGCACTCGCCGGTGCCAAAGCGCGCGAGCAGGCGCGGGACGAACTCGAGCGGATCAACTTCGCACGTTTGTTTCGCCGGCGCGCTACCCTGCTGGATTTGCTGGTGATCTGCGGTGCCTCGCTGGCCGATGTTCTGCGCCATCCAGGCGATGTGCCGCTTGAAGTGCAGCAAGCCTTTGCGCTGGCTTAATCTGGACTGACCGAGGCGGGTGCGGCCTGTCACTACCCCGACCGTGCAGAATGATTTCAAATATGACGGTCGAGCACGATTACAGAATTTTAATGGTTAATTGCCGTGTATGGATGGCACCGTGCCCAATCGAGGCGGGACCTCAATGATCCCGGGATCAATGGCCTCCTTCGGCCACCAAATCTGCGCGCGAGGCCTTCACGCGCACCGCACGAGGAAAAATCTCCGCATTAATCCGCCGGAGTGCCACGATTTCGAGCACGAAATGGATTTCTTTGCTCGGGGTGGGGAAAGGACGGTCATGTGGCTCGTCGATCGTGAAATCGATGGAAGAGGCGCCAGCCGCATTCCACTGCAACTGGAACTGCGAGCCGCGCTCGTACGGTGGTATATCGACAGCGGGACTGTCGCGGACGAGCAGGCCAGCATCATCCTCATTCAACAGGCCAGAAGCGGTCACCGGTGGATTGCCTGCGGATGCCTCGGTGTCAACATACCACCGCCAATCCTCACCCCAGCCTACCTGTCAGAGGCCGAAATCTACTATCTGTGCCGGCTCTCCAGCCCGAAACGGCCCGAACATCTGCCAGACTGCCCGTTCTTCTGCGACCAGGTGACGATGCGCATCAGGGAAGTCCGCTCACGCTTGACAGCCCTCGACCCGCCCGAAGGCTTCTTCGCGGTTCTGAAACCAGCGCCGGAGAACCTCGCTCAGCGCCCTGCGGAAGATTCCAATGATGATCGCGCTCGGAATGGCTCGATCCCGAGGCTGGCTCGTCTGCTATGGTTCTTTGCGCGACGTCCGCCATGAAGGCCGATCCGAAGCGAGACGGCGTCATGGCTGGAGAGCGATGTGAGAAATCCTCTCACATCGTCCCGCGAAAGGGAAGGGCGGTGGGCGGGAATTGAACCCGCCGGCTACGCCGCCGTGTGCCTCGGTGGAAGAGACCCACACATCGAATCGCCCCACACAACAGTGGCGGCGGCAACTAGCACAAAATTAGTGACGCTCAACACCGCTGCGCGACATCGAGATTGTAGTGGTGGCGAAAAACACAGGCCGCCACCGATCGTTCCTTGCCACGGCCCGCCGGATCGCCCGCAGTGTCACTTGTTTGCGCCTTCAGCGGCGTCGCCGGCTTTGTCCGCGGCATTGCTCACGCTGTCGGCGGCGTTCGTGATCGCGTTGTTCTTCGCAGTCTCGCTGCCAGTGAGTTGGCTTACGAAGAAAACGCCTGCAATCACGGCGAGAAGCACGGCGATTGCGATGACAACACTCGCTCCGGAACTGCGGCGAGTCTCGACTACGGTGGTCGTGTGCGACGGATTGGGATCAGCCATTTACCTCACCTCACATTGCTCTTTGTGCTGCGGTCAACTCGGCGAACCGGCAACGGTTGCACGCGGGCTTTGAATGAATGCAACCCGGAATGATTTAGCCGTTCCGGAACCTCCCTCCGCCGAGCGACAACCCCGTCATCGCGGACCCGACAAGACTCTTCGAGATGCGAGCATTATGGGAGGGCTGCCACTTGGTGCGCCAAGCCCAATCGTCAGCTGCGCAAGGGAGCAAGTTGCCGGTGAACATTCATAAGCGACGCTCGGTACGCCTGCATCACGCGGGTCGCCCATTGAGCCTGTTGGTCCGCATTGCTCGGCTCATTCTCCGCGCCGGCGGCGGTGACGATCTGGGTCGATCGAGTAGAGGCATGTTCCGTGGTCATAAGCCGTCTTTGTGGTGTCGTATCACTGTTTGATGGCGTGGAGTATGTGGCATTTTCCGAACCGCAAAATGCCGAGGAAACAAATCGGTTCCGAGTTTGGTATTGTCGCTTCAGCGCAAGGGCATGGAACGAGGCTCGCGCGCGATGAATGTAGCCGTACGGCCTTTCGCTGACCTCATTCCCCGCTCCACGCTGACTTCTTTATCGCTGACTCGATGGCGCGCTTCTCCAGGGCATCAGCGGCAGGCGAGGGCAAGTCTCCTGATGCAGGGTACGACACGATGACGGGGGAAGACCTAGCTGCGCTGCCGGTGGCCAAGCGTGGGCGGGGTGACACGCTCTTGACGCTCGGAGCGTCCTGGCTGCCGCTCAGCAAGCCGCGGCAACTGCTCGACGCATGGGAAGGAATGTCGTAATATGGGGCCGTGAGTGAGGGGCAAGCTGCGGGGGCGGGGCGCAATGGGTACAGCGATTGCAAATCGGCAGTTCTTCGCGGCGGAGACGCGCTTCTTTGCAATCACGGCCATCGTCATGGCGCTCATTAATGTCAGCGCGTTTTCGTTCTTTGCTGCAATGGGCATATCGTCCTTTCGCGCTCCCTTTTCTGTGCATCTCCACGCAATTTTATTCATGGGTTGGGTTCTGCTGTTTGTCTCGCAGGTGTCCCTCGCCGCAACCGGATCGATCAGGCTTCATCGCAAATTGGGGTGGCTGGCCGTTGGCTGGGCTGTGGCCATGGTGGTCGTCGGGACCCTGTCAACGGTATTGAGCGTTCAAAAGGCGGCCGTACCCTTCTTCTTCCTGCCGGCGCAGTTTTTATTGATGAACCCGCTCAGCGTGATGCTGTTCGCGTCTCTTTTGATCGGTGGCGTGGTAAAGCGGCGCGATCGCGAGTGGCATCCACGCCTGATCATATGCGGCATGGCAGCTATCATGGGCCCTTCATTTGGAAGGCTGCTGCCCGCCCCGTTGCTGATGTATTCGATGCTGACGGCAGTCTTCATTGGCATGATCGCATTTCCGGTGGCGGGCATCGTGCGGGACAAGCGGCGCTACGGGAAGGTGCATCCCGCGTGGTGGCTGGGCCTTGCTTCACTCCTGCTTCTACAATTGGCCACTGAGACATTGGGCCGCAGTACGATCGCTGCGGCAATTTATGAGCATCTAGTGATCGGAACGCCCGGTGCGCACGTCCCGCCGCTTATCTACCAATCCCCGCCGTTCCCGACTTCTTAACGGCGTCTTGCTAGCCATGTGGACCGATCCATACGGGACGTTCAGGTGCCAGTTGCTTATCCCAAGCTGCGGCCTGTCCCGTTCCGGAAGTGTAGCCCTGCCTTGTTGATCTTTACGCCCATCGCGCTGCGGATGGTACAAAGCAATCGGCCTACGGGACTGACGTCAGGAGGTCGGGGCATGCTGCGGTAGTGCGGGCGAAGGTACTGAACCTTTGTATTCTTGATAATCCGCGATAGGCGCGCTCCATGATGAACATCCCCTGGGACCAGCCGGCAACGCTTATCGATCTGGATGGCAAGACGCCGGTAATCGGATTGATGCTCGAATGCGTTATGCACTTCGCG
This sequence comes from Novosphingobium sp. HR1a, assembly GCF_015594425.1. Lineage (NCBI taxonomy): Bacteria > Pseudomonadati > Pseudomonadota > Alphaproteobacteria > Sphingomonadales > Sphingomonadaceae > Novosphingobium > Novosphingobium sp. HR1a. Next base: position 68,203 of record NZ_JABXWS010000112.1, on the reverse strand, counting down.
CTCTTCAAGCCTTTTGCCAAGGAGCAGGCGCGCATCCTTCTGACGCAGCCCGTGTTCCGCGAAGGCCGCAGAACGCGCACTTGGGTTCTCAATCCCGACGAGATCGAAAAGCTGGCCGAGCGGCTCGATGCCGAGAGGAAGGCGGCCCGGTAAACCCGCGCAATCAGTCGACGTCTCTCGCCGCGATGGTGGCGGAAAGGGTGAGGATCGTTCGCGCGTGTCGCAAGGCCACGGCTTCGCGGTCCGCGCCGTACCCACCGCCCAGGGTGCTTGCCAAGGGAATGCCGCGCCGCTTCGCCTCTGTCGCCACATAGCGGTCGCGGCTCGCGAGGCCTTCGTCGGTCAGGGACAGCCGGCCAAGCTTGTCGTCCGCATGGGCATCGACGCCTGCCTGCAGCAAGATCAGGTCCGGCACGAACCGATCGAGGACCATGGGCAGCGATCCGGCCAGAGCTTCCAGATAGCCGGCATCGCCCGTTGCGTCGGGTAGTCCGACATCCAGTGAAGAACGCGCCTTGCGGGTGGGGAAATTCTTCTCGGCATGAATGGACAGCGTGAAGATGTCGCTGCGCCCTGCGGTCAGCGCCGCAGTGCCATCGCCCTGGTGCACATCGAGATCAAGGATCAGGATGCGCGATACGTCCCCCTCTTCGATCAGTCTGTTGGCGGCAAGCGCCAAGTCGTTGAAGACGCAATAGCCCGCCCCGGTATCGGCGAGGGCGTGATGGCTGCCGCCAGCGGAATTTGCCGCATATCCGTGCTTTAGCGCCAGCTTCGCCGCCAGCCACGTTCCCCCGGGCGAAAGCTGCGATCGCCGGGAAATCCGCTCGTCGATCGCGAAACCGATCCGGCGCTGCTTGGCCGTCGGCACCGCGCAACCAATGACTTGCGCGACATAGACCGGGTCGTGGACAGCTTCGAGCCATTCTCGCGGCATGACTTCGGGCGCATGGACCGTCATCGGTACGCCGCTTTCGCCCAGCAACCGCATGACCAGCGCATATTTGTCATGCGGAAAAGTGCCCGTGCGCTCGGTCTCGACCGCGTAACCGGGATGATGGACGACATGCAGCATGGCCTCGCAAATAGAGCGCCCTGGCGCACAGGTCGAGCGTCATTGGGGAGCGCAGGGCCTGACGATATCGGTCGAGGAGCTTTTCCGTGAAAGCTGCAAGCCGCGCCGGATGCAAGCAGTCATCGAGATTATCAAACACCCGAGCGTTGCAACGGCGGCCACATTTTTCAGGATCGGCGTGAACTCGGGCGCGGGACGAGTTGATCCAGAGCATCGGTATTGTCGCGGCCCCACCCATACAGAAGTTCGACCGGCTCGACGAACCTGCGGCCAAGATCGGTGAGGCTATATTCCACCATCGGCGGTATCGCGCTCTGCACATGCCGGGCCAGCAGGCCGCTGGCCTCCATGTCCCTCACCGTCTGGGTCAGCATCTTCTTGGAGATCCCAGGCAGGCTGCGCAGAAGCACGCCGGTGCGCGCAGTTCCGCCGTGACGGGCGTGGAGAGTGTGAAGGACCATGCTGGTCCACTTCGTTGCGAAAAGCTCCAGCACGCGGCGGGGTGCGCAATCCTCCCGCCATTCATCGTCCGGCGTTCCGGGCTGCATGTGGTTACCTTTTGGTGCCTGGGTCAGTGAATGGTGCCGTCTAGAAGATGGAGGCGCCAATGCCTAGGTCCCACGCAACAAGGAGATACACATGGCGAAGACGGCATTGGTGGTAGGCGCGAGCGGCATAGTCGGCAGTGCAACAGCGCGGCTTCTGACCGAACAGGGTTGGACCGTCCATGGCCTGGCGCGGCGGCCCAATGCTCAATCCGGGGTACATCCGATTGCCGTCGATCTGCAGGATCCGCTCGCCACCGCGCAGGCACTGCACGGCATCGACCCGGACGCGGTGTTCATCACCACGTGGCTGAGGCAGGACAGCGAGGCGGAGAATATCCGCGTCAATTCAGCGATGGTGCGTAATCTGCTGAATGGTTTGCCCAAACCCGGCGGTTCCCGTCACGTCGCGCTGGTTACAGGGCTGAAGCATTACCTCGGGCCGTTCGAGGCTTATGGCAAAGGTGTTCTGCCACAGACACCGTTTCGCGAGGAACAGGGCCGCCTCGACGTCGAAAATTTCTACTACGCCCAGGAAGACGAGGTGTTCGCGGCAGCTGCGCGCGACGGCTTTACCTGGAGCGTCCATCGCCCGCACACTGTAATCGGGCTGGCTGTCGGCAACGCGATGAACATGGGCACGACGCTAGCCGTTTACGCGACGCTATGCCGTGAGACCGGACGGCTCTTCGCTTTCCCGGGTTCTGCTGCGCAATGGTCAGGGCTCACGGACATGACCGATGCCACGCAACTCGCGCGCCACTTGCTATGGGCGGCAGAGACGAATGCGGCGCAGGATCAGGCGTTCAACGTCGTTAACGGCGACATCTTCCGCTGGCAGTGGATGTGGAGCCGCATCGCCGACTGGTTCGGCATCGAGGCTGCACCGTTCGACGGCAAAGTTTGGCCGTTGGAGCAGCAGATGGCGGATGATGCAGGGTTGTGGCGTGAGATTGCTGTTCGCGAGGGCCTCACAGAGCCCGATCTCGCGCGCTTGGCCTCGCCATGGCATACAGACGCCGATCTGGGCCGGCCGATCGAGGTCGTGGCCGATATGACCAGGAGCCGGCGTTTGGGCTTCACCGCCTATCAGCCCACCGACGATGCGTTCTTCGCCCTGTTCGAGCGTCTGCGCGCCGATCGGCTAATCCCCTGAAAAGGTCGCCAGCGGCATCACCTCGTCCGATGCCGCTGACTTCCGATGCCTGCCTGCCCCCAGTCTGATATCTCAAATGGCACCCCGAGAATGACCGGAACGACGAGCTGGTCAGTCTTAATTTGCCTCCAACCTGCATCTGGTGCGTTGAGACGACATGGCGCACCACAAGCTGACTTTGCCGACCAAGATATGCCCTTCCTGCCAGCGGCCGTTCGCGTGGCGAAAAAAATGGGCGCGTGCGTGACTGGGACAAGGTCAAGTTCTGCTCGGATCGCTGCCGCGGGGTAGGGGAGACGGAGCGGCCATGACCACGCTCATTCCCGTGTTGGGTGACCAGTTGTCGCTCGGTCTGTCGTCGCTGCGCGGGGCTAACCCCGGCGATGCCGTCGTGCTGATGATGGAAGTCGCCGATGAGACGACCTACGTTCGCCATCACAAGACCAAGCTGGCCTACATTCTCTCAGCGATGCGCCATCATGCCCAGGCTCTAGAGGAAGCAGGATGGCGCGTGGACTATCTGCGGCTGAATGATCCTGAAAACAGCGGCAGTTTTACAGGCGAGGTCGCTCGGGCGATCCAGCGGCATGACACTGAACGGATCCTCGTCACCGAGGCGGGAGAATGGCGCGTCACCGCCATGCTGGATAGCTGGGAAACGCTGTTCGGCGTGCCGGTCGAGATCCGTAAGGACACGCGATTTGTGTGCTCGCACGGCGAATTCGATACATGGGCAAGCGACCGGCGCGAACTGACGATGGAGTTCTTCTATCGCGAAATGCGCAGGAAGACCGGGCTGTTGATGGACGATGGCAAACCGGCTGGCGGGCGCTGGAATTTCGACAAGGACAATCGCAAGCCCGCGCAGGCCGACCTGCTCATGCCGCGTCCGCTTGGCTTTACGCCTGACGCGATCACGCGCGATGTCATCGCAATGGTTGAAGACCGGTTTTCCGATCATCCGGGCGATCTGGACAGTTTCAATTATGCTGTGACCGCCGCAGACGCCGAACGCCAGGCCGCCAGCTTTTTCGCAAACGCACTGCCGTAATTCGGCGACTATGAAGACGCGATGCTGACCGGCGAGCGCTTCTTGTGGCACTCGATCCTGTCGCCTTACATCAACTCGGGACTGCTCGACCCGCTCGACTTGTGCCGCCGCGCTGAAGCCGAATATCGCAAGGGCCGTGCCCCGCTCAATTCGGTTGAAGGCTATATCCGCCAGATCATCGGATGGCGCGAGTACATGCGCGGCATCTATTGGCGTGAAGGCCCCGGCTATGTCGATCGCAATTTCCTGGAACATGACCGGGCGCTTCCGGACTGGTACTGGACTGGCGACACCCAGATGCATTGTCTGTCGGAAACGATCGGGCAAACGCTCGCGACGGCGCACGCGCATCATATTCAGCGGCTGATGGTAACGGGAAATTTGGCACTGCTGATCGGCGCCGATCCCAAGCAAGTGCATCTGTGGTATCTCGAAATCTATCTCGACGCCTATGAGTGGGTGGAATTGCCCAACACGCTGGGCATGAGCCAGTTTGGCGATGGCGGGCTGCTTGGATCAAAGCCTTATGTTTCATCAGGCGCATACATCAACAGAATGTCGGACTACTGCGGTACTTGCCGCTACAACGTCAAAGAGCGGATTGGCGAAGATGCATGCCCGTTCAACGCCCTGTACTGGAACTTCCTCGCCCGTCATCGTGATAAGCTGGGCGCAAACTATCGGCTGGCCATGCCCTACCGCACTTGGGATCGGCAATCAAAAGCAGATCAGCAAGCCACCCTCGAGCAAGCAGCGGCTTTCCTTCGCCAACTGGATGGAGACTGCGGTGCACCTTATGCAAAGCGTGAATGATCGCACTCGGCGGTGAGTTCAACGGGTGGAGGCAACACAAGCTTTAAGGCGCTTCGCGGGCGTTTGGTATTCGAGCGTTTTCCTTGGTCATTCGCCGAGTTGCGGTGCAACGGCACTCGGCTTGGCTTGGCTGGACAGCCGCAGATCGGTTCCTATAGGAAAATACTGCCGCAGCACACGATTGGTGTTTTCGTTGGAGCCGCGCTGCCAGGGCGACTGCAAATCGCACAGATAGACTTCAACATTGCTCGCCAGCGTAAGGCTCGGATGATAGGCCGTTTCCTTGCCGCAGTCCCAGTAAGCGATTTGTAGATTTCGTGCGGCAAACGTTCCACGCTGTCATCCGTGGAACGAATTTTCAGTCCGTCTCTTTGAGTAAACGGGTGTTCCTGCACCTGTGGCCCGGCAATCGCTCTCATCGGTAAGCGGTCGGGCCACTTCCCCCGAACCGCACCTCATTGCCACGGAGATTCCCTTGCCCCATCGCGACCAAGATACCATTACGCCCGCCGGTGGTCACGAAGGCGGCAAGCCCAAGAACCTGCGGTACCTTGTCGGCGGAATGATCGTCATCTTTCTTCTCGGCATGGCGATCGTGGGTGCGAGCACGAAAGTGCTTCAGCGCCCCGGGCCAGATCAGCGGGCTACAGAAAAGGCACCGGCCGACTGATAGGGCAAGAAGGCCCGGCACTCAGAGAGGACCGGGCCAGTTTTGTAAGGGCTGCAGAACCCTTCGGGTCGCAAATGCACGGTACACTATTGATCTTGCGCTGAATACGACAACTTTCGTCACCGGCATCCCTCTCCCATTGTTTCACTGGATCCTCCTCGGCCGCCATCCCCTGCGCCCGAGCTCTCAGCAATCAATGCTTACTGGCGAGCTGATGCGGGGGGGCAGCGCTCCACTGCCGCGCTCTAATCGGCCGGTGCGTTTACGCCCGCCAGTGCGACATTCGAGATCACACCGGTGCAGGCCTGCAAACGGCGAACACAAGAAACCGCCCCCGTACCAACGATGGCGCCGGACTGGCGGAACTGCGCCGCAGTTATGATTGAGCTGTGTCCGCGCCGATACGCCAAGCAATATCATCGCTCATCCTGCGTGGCGAACGACAGCCGCTCGGCGGGCCCAACCTTTTCATCACCGGCGAACAGGGCGTCCAGCCGCTCGCAAACCTCTTCGCGGAAACTTGCACGCGGAATTGGCCGAGGTGCCGTCAACGCGATCTCGTCGGCTATCGCATGCTTCACGCGATCGACGGCAGCCTGGTCCAATACGCCGGCGGCGGTGAGTTCCCTGCAGAGCTGGACCAGCCCGGCGGCGGTGGCCTGAGCGCGAAGGCCGACGTTCTTCAAATCGTCGTGCATTCGCGCACGTTCGGTGGTCGACGTCATTTTCTTCTCCTCTCGCTATGTCATTGATGTAACGCGCGAGAGCAGAAGAGTTCGCCACAGCGAATGCCGGTTATCCGAAAGAGGCGATTGAGCCGCCCCTTATTTGTCGGCGGCGTTTGGCAGCGGCCGAGCGACACGGCTCTTCAACGCCTCGCTGGGACGAAAGGTGACAACCCTGCGCGCCGAGACGGTGTGCGCTTCGCCGCTCCGGGGATTACGACCGATCCGAGCACGCTTGTCGAGGAGTGCGAATGTGCCGAATTGCATGATCTTGACGCTCTCGCCTCGCTCCAGCGCTTCAGCCATTCGCGCAAGAATTCCTTCGGCTATTGCCAAAGCGCCTGAGGCTGACAATCCAGCGTCCCGCTGGATGGCGGCGACCATCTCAGCCTTGGTCAATGTACAATTACCCTGGCGCATACCGAATCTCCTTTCGGATCACAGTAAACGCGCCGAAGCATTTCCAATATCATGAAATTACAGGACAATCCGGTCACAAGTGTACGCAGGACGGCGCGGCGATCCCCTGCAAGTCGCCGCGCCTCATAAGGCCTGAGCACATACCCACCGCCTTCGACTACGCACTTTTGACCACAACCCTGTGATATGGGTCGAGCCGCATGGCCCCCCACCTCAGCAGCCAGAAGAGAGCCGCAGCGGGGGCCTGTTTCACCGACTCCCGGGCACGCGGTGGATATAGTTGCCTTACCAATCAAGTAACGGATAGGTTTGGGAACACGGATATGGCAGTTATGCTCCAACATGGAATGAACGCCCATGTAAAAATCTCTTAAGATCGACTATACCGCTAATTTCCTTGGCAACCATTTCCGAAGTAATCCCGAGGCGCCCGCGAGTGATGTGCTGTAGGCGCGGGAATACTATCGCGATCGGCACGTCCGCTTCTATGCCATGCACTGCGCAAGATCTCCGCAAGCGGAATAGAAGGTTTCAGAGTACTATCCAGAAATAGCTGCCGCTGTGCCCCTGATGTAACCAGCGGATCGCCAGCCTCAGTGATTTGATCGAACGACAGGGCAAATTGCAAGTCGCCGTCGGATGCTATGCCGAAAATTCGGTCAATCTGATATAATAGATCGAATCTGAGATTAATTACTTTTCAATGCAGTAGCATCGTATTGATATGGCGTTCATATTTCGAGATTACAGCTGCGACCGTCTGTCAAGGCGTGCAGATCTCTCCCGTAATACCGGAGGAAAACATGGTAGCACTGACGAAATAGGCTCCGACACACCTTACGGATGAACGACGATTCTTCGCTACGATGGCGTGCGTCATCGCGATCGCCACGTTTGTTGGCTTCGCGCCAAGCTATTACCTGGCGCCCATGTTCGGCGCCAAGCCGATGTCCACGTTGCTGCACCTCCACGGTTTGGCCTTCACGGGCTGGATCTTGCTCTATTTAACGCAAACCGGACTGATAGCCGCCGGGCGCGCCGACATTCACAGAATCGTCGGGGTTGTAGCATCGGCGCTGGGCCTGGTGATGGTGCCGCTGGGCGTCGCGACAGCGATCATCACCAAGCAAGTTGCCGCAGCCAATCATCTTCCGCCTCAAGGCCCACCCCTGATTTTCCCGCTCGGCGCGATCTTCACCTTTGCGGTACTCGTTGGTACGGCCCTGATGCTGCGCAAGCGTGCTGCCTGGCACAAGAGATTGATGCTGCTCGGGACAGCGGCGATATTAACGACGCCACTCGCACGGATCACGCGCTTTACCCATATCGGCCTCGCTCCCGCGATCGGTGGCATCGTCTTGACCGATGTCCTTCTTACCGCCCTGGTGATCTACGACATTCGATCGCGCGGCAAGCTGCATCCCGCGACGCTATGGGGCGGTGGGTTCTTTGTCGCGACGCAAGCGCTGCGGATTCTGCTTAATGCCACGCCTGCCTGGCAGGCATTTGCCAAGAGCCTGACGGGCTAGTTTCCATTTATCGTCGATTGTAAGAATCTACTGGCCTTTGCAATTACGGATGCCAGTAGAGAAGTCATCTGACAGCCGTAATGAAAGCGCGTTTTACAGTCTCGACCCATGCCAGTCTATCGTCGGCGTTGTGTCTGCCCCTGAAAGCCGACATTCCAAGATAGTGGTGATTTCATGATGTGGGCGCACCGGCTCGAGATTTCTCGGAGGATATCGTGGAACTAACCCGTCGATCCCTGCTGGCACTGGCCGGAGCGTCACTCGTCCCTGTAGCGCCTCTCCGTGCGAGCAATCGGATTTCGGTCCCGTTGGTTGAGCGGCTCGAGCTGACGGTGTTGATCGATAGCACAACCGGCGTATTCGGTTTGCCAATCAGTCGGCCCGACCTCCATGTCATGCCTCCGCCGCTTACCACCGACTATCGCACGGCTTTCGCCGGCCAATGGGGCTATTCGATGCTTGCGGCCGCATTCGCAGGTGGAAAGTCGCACAATATCCTGATCGATTTCGGGTACACGCCGGCGGCGCTGCTGAACAATATGCTGCTGCTGGGGATCGCGCCCGAGACGATCGACGCGATGGTCCTCAGCCATGGCCATTATGATCATTTCGGTGGACTGGATGGCTTCTTGACCGGTGGGAAGGTCCGGCATGGTACGCCGCTATTCATCGGCGGCGAAGAAGCGTTCTGCGAGCGCATCCGGGGCACGGCCCCGGATGGTCCCTCGTTCGGGGCTATAGATCGTCCGTCTATTCGAAAAGCCGGACTGGATCTTGTCGTTTCGGGAGATCCAAAGCTCGTTGCGGGATCCGGCTTCACCACGGGCAAGATCCCGTTTGTGTCTGCCGAGCATCCGCGTGTGCCCACTGCCATGTTGCCGGGGCAGAATTGCGATCGCGCGCTGGTCGATCCGGCCAAGCGCGGCAAAACCTTCGTGGTTGATGACGCCGAGCATGAGCTTGGTACTGCCTTCAATGTAGCGGGACGCGGACTGGTGGTGATCGGTTCGTGCAGCCATCGCGTTATCATCAACACGGTTCGGCGTGCGCAGGCGGTGTCGGGTATCGACAAGGTCCACGCGATCGTCGGCGGTTTCCATCTTATTCCTCCGCAAACCCGCGATCAGGCGCTGGCAACGCTCACCATGATGCAAGCCTTGGCTCCGGACTACGTCATTCCCGGCCATTGCAGCGGAGAGGTGTTCATCTCTGCCGCTATGGCGGCAATGCCGGAAAGGGTAATTCGCTCGGTAGTTGGAACGCGCTACATTTTTGGTATCGCCTGACCTTTTCCGCCAGCAGCAGGCAGGTCAGCACGCGACCCATGCCGGTCGTTCAATCGCCGAGTTCCTCCCCAGGAGCGGACCAGCAGCTTGCCATGGTCCTACCGGGTAATGATCCAATCGGACTCAGTACGCAGCCACCCACTCCTTGAGGGCCGCATCGATCCGCGACTGCCAACCGGGGCCGCCGGATTTGAAATGTTCGATTATCTCGGGCGAAAGGCGCAGTGTGGTGCTGACCTTCTTCGGCGCCCTCTGCGGACCGCGTACGCGAATCGTCTTTGCGAGGTCCGGGAAGGCCTCAGCGAAAGGCTCCGCCCTCGCGAAGTCCTCGGCTGTCCATTCGGGGTTATCGCCGAGCGCATCCATATCGGCCTTGGTGTATCCAGGAGCGGCATTTTTCGGGTCGGTCATGGCAGGAGGCTCGGTTTCGTAATGCTAGCCGGGCGGGCAAAGATGAGCGAGACGCCTTCGGTGCCCACCGCAGCGAAAATCACCGTGATCGTGCCGTGCATCTCGCCGATAGCGGCAAAGCGTCCGTCCATCGCAGGGATAACCAGAACGGAGAGGAAGAACCCTGCGCCCATATCAGCAAAGTCGATCCCGTGCTCGACGAGGTTCGCTTGCCGTTTCGGCTCATCCCATACGATGATCATGGTTTTTTGTAGTTACGATCTGATTGATGGTCAATCGCTTTTCGTAACTACAATTTGCCCTTGGCATCGGATAAATCTTCCTGTCCATAGCGCTAAAGGCCCTTGAACATCTCGCCGGCGTGGCGGCGGTGGGGCGGATCGAGCCCATGTAGTATGCATTCTTCTTCGCCGTTGGCGAACGTGGCGGGCAAGGCAAACAGGGCCGTAGGCTCCCTTTCGCTTCGGATCAGGCACGGAACGGCGGACTTGGGGGCGTAGCGGCCATCTCGGCTGTCGACCCTTCCAGATCGTTCAACACCCAATTTTAATCTCCCAAGTCCAGAGCGACTGCTTCCTCATTCTTGATGCCTTGGACTGGGACTTTGGGTTCGGTCCGGTTCTGAGCGTACACCCTCAGAAAGCAGACGCTCCGGTGTGTAGTTCGCTGACGGGCCATTGGAGGGAACGCCCATCCAAGCCGCTCGAGCGAGATTTTAGCACGCCTAGGAGCGGACATTCAGGGTATGCCTAGGCTTGGGACTTTGCCATCATTCCCGAACCGGCGTCGAAAGGGCGGCTTTCAGCAGAACACGAGACGTTCTGGGAGATAGCGAGCAGCGGTAGAAGCCGGAATAAGCTGAACGATTCTGGCTAGGCTTCTTTGATTTTCACAGGACAGGAAGCCGCCGTGGGAAGTCTCAGCGCACTAATCCGCCGATCTCATTATGGTCGATCAGGCTGATAGGAGGGATGCGGCGTGCGGGAAACGTCCCGCTGTGAAGTGGGACAGTTCGTCAATCATAGTGTCAACAACCACGCTCTTCTCTCTCTCTCTCTCTCTCTCAAGCACGCGCCGCGCAGCGGGTCGGGCAATCACATTATCTTTCAACCTCCTCATGTTGGCGAGCTTGGTGATCGGCAGGCTCAGGTCGCGGCTTCAGCAGAAGACGATCAGCGCCTAGGGGGCGGCCAGGGTAAAACCATCAGTTCGTCGATCGCTATTCCGAGCGCGAGCGGCTCGGGGTGCCGGTCGATACCGCCACCGATCACTCCACTATCGCGATATCCGGCAGGTAGTGGTCCACGGCGATGGGAAGGGACAAGCATTGTGGCGAGAAGGCAGCCAAATTTTCCACATTCCCTTTGAAATAGCGGGCATGCTGGTGGTAGCCGCCTTGCCCTCGTTACGTGGCTATCAAATTTCACATTTCTGAACCATGCGTTCGATTCGAGCGAATCGATAGCTTATGATGTCGATTGAAGTGGGATGATTATCAACCTTAGGCGGCCTGAAGATGGGATGCCGTTCGTCAAAAAAAGGATAATATGGCGCAATAATCGAAACTTATCACTTTCGCGGCATCGATTTGACTTGAGGCCGCGGAGGGATCATGATGTTCACAAGGCTGAACGATTGGTTCCTCATCGTGAACGCCATTGCTTGACCAGGGGTGGCATGAGCGACGAGATTAAATCCGCAGCACGCGTGCTGGATATGCTGGAACTATTTTCGGCCCGGTGTGATGGTCTTAAGCTCAGTGAGGTCGCGCGCGGTCTGGAACTGCCCAAGAGCAGCACGCTGGGCCTGCTGCGCACCCTGCACAAGCGCGGCTATCTGGTGCGCGAGGACGAGGACGACAGCTACCGCCTCAACGACATGATCCGCCGCGACGGCTTTGCCCGCCATGGCCGCATCCTGCGCGTCGCCCCGCCGGTGATGACCGCGCTGGCAGTGGACGCAGGCGAGACGGTGCTGCTGGGCATGCCCGATGCGTCCGGCCTCGTGCGGCTGCTGGCCAAGGAGGCATCGCCTTCGGACATCCGCTACGATATCGAACTGCCGCGCAAGGTTCCCGCCTACTGCACCGCGCTGGGCCGCGTGCTGCTGTCGCGGATGGAGCCTGCCGCGTTCGAGGCCGCGCTCGACAGCGTGCCGCGCGCCGCGCTCACCGCCTCCACGCAAGTCGACCGCAGCGCGGTGATCGACGCGGTCGCTGCCGCCCGCGAGACAGGCTTCGCGGTGGTCGAGGACGAATTCGCGGTCGGCGGCACCGGTGTCGCCGCTGTCATTCCGCTCGGGCCGGGGCAGCCGCTGGCGGCGCTCGGCCTCGCCTGCATCTCGCAGCGCTACCGGCAGGACCCCGCGCGCCTTCAGGCCCAGTTGGGCGGCGCGATTTCCCGCATTGCCGAGGCAATGGCGGGTCAGGGCAACATGTAACCAACGCTTCGCGCAAAACATGACGGTCGCAAACATCATGAAGCATCCTTTTCGAAACCTCGCTCTGACCGCCGCAGCTCTTGGCCTGTCGGGCATGGCCTCTGCCGCCGCGCCCGAGCGCGATGCCGCGGTGCCGCGCACCGACCGCCACGAGTGGATCGCGGGCGGCACCAACACCGATCACACCCCGCGCATGATCCCCGAGCGGCCCGAAGCGGCCGCCGGACCGGTCACCGTGCTGCGCGGCGGCTTCGTCTTCGACACGCAGTCCCTTCGGGTCGCACCGGGAAGTGTGGTGATGCAGGGTCGGCGGGTTATTGCCGTGCTTTCTCCCGACAGCAGCGCATGGCCCGCCGACGCGAAAGTGATCGACGTGACCGGCAAGTTCGTGATGCCCGGCCTGATCGACATGCATGTGCACCTAACCTACCCCGACAACGAAACGCCCTACGACGTCCAGGCCGAGGATGCGGACGGCGTACTGCGGGGGACGCGCAACTTGCGCTGGTTCATCGAGGCCGGGTTCACTTCCGTGCGCGACCTCAACGGTGTGGGCGATGCGCCTTATCGGCTGGCGGACTGGGCGGCCGAGGACGCCATTCCGTCGCCGCGCGTGTTTACCGCAGGGCACATCATTACCGGCACCGGCGGCCATGCCACAGAACGTCCGGTGCGCCCCTCGCACGGTCCCGACTACGCTTGGGAGCGCAACGGCGCCGACGCCTGGCGCACCGCCGTGCGTGAGACGTTCAAGCGCGGGGCCAGCGTCATCAAGGTCGCCAGCCACTTTGCCCCGGACGAGATCCAGGCGGCGGTGGACGAGGCGCATCGCCTTGGCCTGAAGGTGACGTGCGACTGCGAGACGATCTACACCCAGATGGCGGTGGAAGCGGGCATCGACATGATCGAACATCCACTGCCGCGCACCGACAGGACGATCGCCGAGATGGCGCAGCATCATACCGCCTCGGTGCCGACGCTGCAGGTCTACCAGAACGTGCTCGACCGTGCGGGCGGCTTCTGGGATTCGACCTCGCGCCGCTTCACGATGACCTCGGATGCGAACTTCGCGCTGTTCCAGAAGATGAAGAAGGCGGGCATCGTCATGGGCGTGGGCACCGACACGATCGGCGACGCCAACAAGATGATCCCCAACATCTACCTCGCCGAACTCAAGTGGTTCGTGAAGGGCGGTTACACGGTCCCACAGGCGCTGCAGGCGGCGACGCTGACGAACGCGAAGCTGCTGGCGATGGACGACCTCATTGGCACCATCCAGCCCGGCAAGCTGGCCGACGTGATCGTCGTCGATGGTCGCCCCGATCAGGACATCGACGCGCTGCGCAAGGTTTCGATGGTGTTCAAGGACGGACGCATGATGGTGAAGGACGGCGCCGTCGTTATCCCGCCGCATGTTCCCGTACCGCTCCCCAAGCCTTCGCCCGCCGAAGCCCCCTAAGACGCAAGGAAGACCTGCCATGACGACTACGGCGCTTCCCGCCGAGGGACAGCTTGCGCGTCCCGTACCCGGCCGCAAGGACATCGCGCGGGCCTTGGCCTCGGCGATGATCGGCAACTGGTTCGAACTGTTCGACTTCATCATCTACGGCTACTTCGCCGCGCAGATCGGCATCGCCATGTTCCCGGCCGCCGATCCGGTGACGACGATTCTCTCCAGTTTCGCGACGTACGGCGTTGGCTTCGTGATGCGCCCCGTGGGCTCGATGGTGCTCGGATCGATGGGCGACCGCTTCGGGCGCAAGTCGGCGCTGGTGCTGACGATGATGCTGATGGCGGGTGCGACCTGCGCCACCGGCCTCATCCCGACGTATGCTTCGGTAGGCCTGGTGGCGCCTTGTGCGCTCGTTGTGTGCCGTCTGGTGCAGGGTTTTGCGGCCGGCGGCGAGTGGGGCGGGGCGACCACGTTCCTTGTCGAATACGCCCCAGCCAACAGGCGCGGGCTTTTCGGGGCACTGCAGCAACTGAGCACCAGCCTCGCGGTGGTCTCCGCCGTGCTGGTGGCGCTGACGCTGAATTCGGTGCTTTCGGCCGAGGACCTGCAGGCCTGGGGCTGGCGCGTGCCGTTCGTGCTGGGCATCCTGATCGCGCCTTTGGGCTTCTACCTGCGCGCGAAAGTCCCTGAAACCCCTCACTTCAAAGCCGAGCGCGAAGTGCCCGAGCACCCCTTGCGCGAAGCACTGACCATCCACCGCCGCACCGTGCTGACGATCGCGGGCATAGTCGTGATCTGGACTGTCGCGGGCTATACTTACGGCACTTTCCTGGTCAGCTTCGCCAGCCAGGTGCTGGAAGTGCCCTCGCGCTATGCCTTGCTCGGCACCCTGACCGGCGCGCTGTGCAACGTCGCGGTGATCCCGCTCGCAGGCTGGGCCTCGGACAGGGTCGGACGCAAACCCTTCCTGCTGGCGAGCGCCGCCGGTTTCGCGATCGTCTCGATCCCGCTCTTCCTGTTCATGGCAGAGGCTCGCAGCGGCATCTCGGTCATCACCGCGACGGCGGTTGCGGGCGTGTTCTCCGGCCTCTTCAGCGGTACCGCGCCGACGTACTTGTGCGAACTGCTGCCGACCCGGGTGCGCTACACCGCGCTGTCAGTGGGCTACAACGGCGCGGTGATGCTGTTCGGCGGCTTCGCGCCCTTCATCGCGACGCTGCTGGTGCGCCTGACAGGGGTGACCATCGCCCCGGCCTTCTACGTCACGGCCGCCGCCGTGCTTTCCTTCCTCGTGATCGCCTTTGTGCGCGCGCCCGATCCTGCAAAGGCCATCGACCGATGAGACTGACCCGCGCTCTCCTCCTCGCCACCTGCCTGACGCTGGCGTCTCCGGCGCTCGCGCAGGAAAGGCCGGTGCCGACGCCCGAGCAGGTGCTTGGTCACCGGATGGGCGAGGACCGCTACGTTCCGTCCTACGACGACATGATGGCCTACTGGAAGGCCGTCGCCGCCTCCAGCGACCGGGTGAAGCTGGTCGATATCGGCCCCAGCACCGAGGGGCGCAGGCAGGTCATGGCGGTCGTCTCCTCGCCGGAAAACCTCGCGAAACTGGACGCATACCGCGAGACCAGCCGCGCGCTCGGCGCCGCAGAGGGCATCGACGCGGCAAAGGCGCGCGTCATGGCCGCCACCGGCAAGGCGCTGGTGTGGATCGACGGCGGCCTCCACGCCAGCGAGGTCGAGGCGCAGACCGCACTGATCGCACAGGTCCACGATCTGGTCTCCTCCGACGACCCAGAGGCGCGCAAGATCCGCGACAACGTCGTCACCCTGTTCGTGCCGGACAACCCGGACGGCCAGCAGTTCGTGGCCGACTGGTACATGCGCTTCAAGGATCCGATGAAGCGCGAGGCCGACTTCAAGTCGCTGCCGCGCCTTTATCACCCCTACGTCGGACACGACAACAACCGCGACTTCTTCCTCGCCACGCAGGTCGAGACGCAGAACATGGTGCGCGTGCTCTACCGCGACTGGCGCCCGCAGATCGTGATGAACCAGCACCAGACGGGGCCTGCCGGCACCGTGCTGTTTCTCCCGCCGTTCCGCGATCCGTTCAATTATCACTACGAGCCGTTGGTAATCTCCAGCCTCGACGAAGTGGGCGCGACGCTGCAGAGCCGTCTGCTGTCCGAGAACAAGGGCGGAGCGACCACGCGCAGCGGCGCGCACTACGACACCTGGTACAACGGCAACCTGCGCACCTCGACGTACTTCCACAACGCGGTGGGCATCCTCGTCGAGATCATCGGCAGCCCGGTGCCCGAGACGATCCCCTTCGTTCCCGAGCGGCAGGTGCCCGGCAATGATCAGGCGCTGCCCGCCAAACCCGGCCCGTGGTCGATGGCGCAGTCGGTGTCCTACAGCCTCTCGCTCGCGCGCGGGCTGCTGACGTATGCCGCCAACAACCGCGAGAGGCTGCTGTTCGTCCGCTGGCAGATGGGCGCCAATGCCATCGCCAAGGGCTCGACCGACAGCTGGACGATCTCCAAGGACCGCATCGAAGCCGCCCACGCAGCGCTGGCCGAGCGCGGCGGCAAGCCCAAGCCGGTGCGCACGCGCGGCTGGAGCGAGATCGACGCCGACCTCTACGACACGGTGCTGCATGATCCGGCGCAGCGCGATGCGCGGGCTTATGTCGTGCCGGTCGACCAGCACGATTTCCCGACGACGGCGAAGTTCCTCACCTCGCTCTCGCGCCTCGGCGTGGAGATGAGCCGTGCGGAGGAGCCGTTCACCGCTGCGGGCAAGACCTGGCCTGCGGGCACGTACATCGTCCCCGCCGCGCAGGCGTATCGCGCCCATGTGCTCGACATGTTCGAGCCGCAGCATTACCCGAACAACTTCGCCTATCCGGGCGGCCCGCCGATCCCGCCCGCCGACGCTTCGGGCTATACCCCGGCGTTCCAGGCGGGCGTCGAGTTCGCTCGTGCGCTCGATCCCTTCGCGGTGAAGATGCGTCCCGTCAGCGGCGAGATCGCGCCCGATGCGCAGCCGATCGCGGATGCAGGCGTGGAGGGCACCTCCGGCGGCTGGCTCGTCAGCCATGACCAGAACGACGCCTTCCGTCTCGTCAACCGTCTCCAGGCGGCGGGCATCGCGGTGAGCGCGTACAAGACGCCGCTCGCCGTGGCCGGGCGCGCGGCCGAGCCGGGCGCATGGTTCGTACCTGCATCGGCCGAGGCGCGCGGTATCGTCGAGGAGGGCGCGAAGTCGCTCGGCCTCACCGTGCAGGCGGTCGCCGCCGCGCCGCAGGGCGAGCGGCTTGCCGTGAAGAAGCCGCGCGTCGCGGTGGTCGATCTCTATGGCGGCCTCCATCCCACCGGCTGGCTGCGCTGGATCTTCGACGGGCAGGAGCTGCCCTATTCGATCGTCTACCCGCAGGAAGTCGACAAGGGCGGCCTTGCGAAGTCGTACGACATCGTCGTCGTGCCCGACGCGGCGATCCCGAATGCCCGCTCGGGCGTGGACGGCGGCATGTTCCGTGGCCGCTTCGACAGCGTCCAGCCCGATCCCAAGGACATGCCCGCCAAGTACCGCGCCTCGCTGGGTGACATCAGCGCGGAAAAGACCATCCCTGCCCTCAAGGCCTTCGCGGACGCGGGTGGCACGGTGCTGGCGATGGGTTCGTCCTCCTCGGGCCTTGCCGCAGCGTTCAAGCTGCCGGTCGCCGATCCGCTGCTGGTGGAGAAGGACGGCAAGCGCGTGCCGCTGTCGAACACCCAGTTCTATGTCCCCGGCGCCGTGCTGACGGCGGATACCAATGCGGCGGACCCGATCGCCTGGGGCCTCAACCCCAAAGTGGACTTGTTCTACGATTCCAGCCCTGTGTTCCGTCCGACCGCGCCGGGGGCTTCGGTCGCGGTGTCGTTCGGCGAGGGCGCGCTGCTGCACAGCGGCTGGGCCTGGCATCCGGAATACCTGAAGGACACCGCCGCCGTCCTGACGGTGCCGCAAGGCAAGGGCAAGGTCGTGCTCGTCGGGCCCGAGATCGCCCTGCGCGCCCAGACCCAGGGCGCTTTCAAGATCCTGTTCAACGCCATCGCGCTCTCCGCCGCGCGTCCTCAAGGAAAGTAAGATGCTGCGCGCAGCCGTCATTCAGCTCAATACCCGCAGCGACAAGGTCGCCAACCTCGCCGCCATCGAGGCCGCCGTGCGCGAATGCGTGGCGAAGGAGCGCCCCGACTGGGTGCAGCTTCCCGAGCATTGCGAATGGCTCGGTGGCTCTGCCGGTGCCCCCGCCGTCGCCGAACCCTACCGCGATGGCGACACCTGGACGCTGCTCTCGCGTCTCTCGCGCGAACTGAAGGTGTGGATTCACGGCGGCTCGTTCTACGAGCGGTCGGACAATCCGGGCCGCGCCTACAACACCACCGTCGTCTTCGACCGCGACGGCGTTGAACAGGCGCGCTACCGCAAAATCCACCTGTTCGACGTGACCACGGCGGACGGCGCGAAGTTCCACGAATCCGCCACCGTCGATCCCGGCAAGGCGATCGTTACCTACGATTGCGAAGGCGTCACCGTCGGCTGCTCGATCTGTTACGACGTGCGCTTTCCAGAGCTCTACCAGCAACTGGCGAAGCAGGGCGCGGCGCTGATTGCGGTGCCCGCCGCCTTCACCCTGCTGACCGGCAAGGACCACTGGGAAGTCCTCCTGCGTAGCCGTGCGATCGAGACCGAGTGCTGGGTCGCGGCGGCAGGTCAGTGGGGCACGTACCAGACGCCTGCGGGCGAGCGGCAGTCGTTCGGCCAGTCGATGATTATCGACCCGTGGGGCACCGTCGTTGCGCGCGTGTCCGAAGGGCTGGGCAGCGCCTCCGCCGCCATCGACATGGGTATCCTGAACCGCGTGCGCAGCCAGATTCCGGTCGCCGCGAACAAGGCGATCCGCATTGAGGCCAGCTTGTGAACTGCGTCCGCCCCCACGCCCTGCAGGACTTGAGCCACGCCGCCTTCGCCGCGCGGATCGCGAAGGATCGCCCGGTGATCGTCCTGCCGCTCGGCAGTCAGGAGGAGCAGGGGCCGCATGCACCGATGGGCGATTTCGTCGCCGCCGAGCGCATCGCCATGGCAGCCGCCGAAGCGGCGGGTGCGGTCTGCGCGCCGGTGCTGCCTTTCGGGTTCGCCGAGTTCTTCCGGGGTTTCCCCGGCGGCATGCAGCTGCGCGGATCGACTTTCCGCGCGGTGCTGCGCGACATGATCGACAGCTTCCTCGATCACGGCCTCGACCGCATCGTCATCGTCAACGGCCATTCCACCAACGCCCCGCTGATCGCAGAAGTCGTCCACGCGGTGCGCCGCGAGACGGGCGTGGTGGTTCCCGCCGTCCATCTCTGGCGCTCGCTGCCTGAGGCGGTGTGGCAGGAGGCCCATGGCGACAAGGCTGCTGTCGCACGCGGCCATGGCGCCGATCCGGTGACTTCGGTGATGATGTACCTCGCCCCCGGCCTCGTCGGCGAGGGGAAGTCGGGCGCCACCCCGCGCAAGCCCGTGTTCGGGCTGCCATCCGATCCGCACTTCGCCAGCGCGCAGTTCGGCGGCGTGCCAGTGGACCTGCCGCTCGATGCCACCGAAGTGGCGGACGATGGCGTCGGTTCGGGCGATCCCTCGCTCTCAAGCGCGCGGGCGGGGCAGGTGTTCACTCGCTTCCTCGTCGGCCACGTCGCCGATTTCCTGCGTCACTTTGCCAAGTGCGATCCGCGCAGCCCCGAAGCGGCGCCGGGAGAATGACGTTCGATCGCCAGCCGATGCCCCCGCAGGCTGCACTCCATCTGGTGCGCGGTCTGTCTCGCGTGGAGACTTCAACGCTGGGGCACTGGCGGCTCTGGGGCCTGTGCGATCCGGCGCTGCGGCCGCTCGCACCCGGCATGAAGGCGTGCGGAACGATCGTCACTCTCGCTCTGCCTGGTCCGGACGGCGCGCTGCTGCACGAGGCGCTCTCGCATCTGCGCGGGGGCGACGTGCTGGTGATCGACCGGCTTGGCGACACCCGCCATGCTGCGGTTGGCGGCGTGGTCGCGGCGGCGGCGATGCGGCGCGGGATCGCGGGCATCGTCGTCGATGGTCCCGTGGCGGACCTTGGCGAAATTCTCGAGACCGGTCTGCCGGTCTGGGCGCGCGGGGTGAGTGCGCGCACCACCCGGCGGCTGGGGCTGGGCGGGCGGTTCAATGCTGCGGTTAGCGTCGGCGGCGTGGTTGCGCGGCCGGGGGATATCGCGCTGTGCGATGCGGACGGCGTGGTCTTCCTCTCGCCCGAGGACGCGGCGGGGGACATCGACCGCGCCGAGGCCGCCGTGCGCCGCGAGACTTTGATCCGCGACGGGCTGGCCAGGGGCATCGCGCTCGAAGACCTGCTCGCCCCGCCGGCGCTGGCGGAGGTGCGCTGATGGCGCCCGCCCCTTCCGGACGGCTGACGCTCGACGATGCCGATATCCGCATCCTTGGCGCGCTGCAGAAAGACGGCACGCTGTCGGTCGCGGCGCTGTCGGAGGTTGTTCACCTGTCGCACAACAGCTGCTGGCGGCGGCTCAAG
Source organism: Novosphingobium sp. HR1a (assembly GCF_015594425.1). Lineage (NCBI taxonomy): Bacteria > Pseudomonadati > Pseudomonadota > Alphaproteobacteria > Sphingomonadales > Sphingomonadaceae > Novosphingobium > Novosphingobium sp. HR1a. Next base: position 48,038 of record NZ_JABXWS010000112.1, on the reverse strand, counting down.
CGGCTGGAGGCGGCAGGCGCGATCACCGGCCGCGTGGCGCTGCTGGATCCGGTGAAGCTGGGGTTGGAATTGACCGCCTATGTTTCGATCCGCACCAGCGAGCACAGCGACGAATGGCTGCGCAGCTTCGCGCACGCGGTCGAGACGATGCCCGAGATCGTCGAGTTGTACCGCATGACCGGCGACGTCGATTACCTGATGAAGATCCGCGTCTCCAGCATCGCGGCCTACGACGCGGTCTACAAGAAGCTCATCGGCATGGTGAAGCTCACCGACGTCAGTTCCGCCTTCGCGATGGAGGAGATGAAGAACACCACCGAACTGCCCCTCGCGATGTCGCCCTGCAGGGCGGGGTGATGAATGTGCGGGGGATGAAGAATTCGGGGTGATGGACATCACGGCATTTCGCGAAACGGCGCGAAATCTGGGTGAGATCGTCAACGCCGCTACCGACTAGAAGACACGACAACGCCGCGCGGCCTTCGAACCCCGCGGGATACGACAGGAATTTCAAAGTGATTACCGAAGACGGCGGCAAGGGTGAAGCGACGCGGATGATCCATCCCGCAATGGATGGCAAATTCACGCTGCGCACGGCCGCACCTGTTCTTCAGCGTGGGACGACAGTACTTCTCGACGACTACGGCTGCTTCGGCCGCGAAGCGCCCACGTACGGGCGCGGCGGGCTGGCGACGCAGGCGGCGCTGCGCGTCTCGCTGTGTGAACTGGAGGGCGGCGAGGTGGCCGAACTCTACCCTTCGGGCCTCGCGGCGCTGTCTGGCGCGATCCTCGCGGTGTGCCGTACGGGCGACGAACTGCTGGTCTGCGAGACCATCTACGGCCCCACCCGCCGCTTCGCCGAGACGACGATGGGCGACTACGGCGTCACCGTCCGCTACTTCCCGGCTGATATCGCGCTCGATGATCTGGCGACGATGATCGGCGATAGAACCCGCCTGATCGTGCTGGAGGCGCCCGGTTCGCTCACGCTCGACATGCTCGACATTCCGGGCATCGCTGCGCTGGCACGGGCGCGCGGCGTGCTCACGCTGGTCGACAACACTTACGCTGCGGGCGTGCTGTTCAAGCCGCTGGCGCATGGCGTCGATATCTCGGTGCAAGCGCTGACCAAGTACGTCTGCGGCCATTCCGACGTGTTCATGGGCAGTGCCGTCGCCAGCGGCGAAGTGGGCGCGTTGCTGCGGCGCGGGTCGCGCAGCATGGGCTGGGCGGTTTCTTCGGACGACGCCTACCTTGCCCTGCGCGGCATGCGCACGCTGCATGCGCGCCTTGCCCGTCACGGCGAGGCGGCGCTGGAAGTCGCCGTATGGCTGCGCGCGCAGCCGATGGTGCGCGAAGTGCTCTGCCCGCAGCTTCCGGGCGCGCCGGGCCACGACCTGTTCATGCGCGACTACAGCGCGGGAAACGGTCTCGTCACCGTGGTGCTCGACGGGCCGGAGAGCGCCGAGCGCGCCTTCCTCGATGCGCTCTCGCTGTTCGGCCTCGGCTTCTCGTGGGGCGGGTTCGAGAGCCTGGCGATTCCATGCGGCGGCCAGATCCGCCAGCGGTCTTTCGCCGCTGACACGACATTCCCGGTGATCCGCCTCCACGTGGGGCTGGAGGACACCGCGGACCTCATTCGCGAACTTGACGACGCGCTTTCCGCATTTGCGGCGGCGGTCGGCGAGGGCGCGCAAACCGGGACGGGACAACCCGCCGGACACGTCGGCGCCGTCGCCCCTTCGGGCAACGATGCCCAGGGAGACAGCGTCATCTATCCGGCGGCAGCAGATACGCCGCCCATCATGGGGGTTTGAATGCGTAGAATACTCGTTACCTCGTCCATCCTCGCGCTGAGCATTGCTTCCGGCAACGCAGCGTACGCCCAAGCTGCTGATGATACCGCAGCACCGGGCGGTTCGGACATCGTCGTCACCGGCTCGCGCGGACAGGCCCGCACCGTCGCCACCAGCCCGACGCCGATCGACGTCATCAGCGGCGAGCAGATCGCCCAGCTCGGCGGCTCGATGCAGCTGCGCGACGTGCTGAGCCAGCTGGTGCCTTCGTTCCAGTCGCAGCAGGTCGGTTCCTCCTCGTGGAACTCGGTCACGCGTCCGGCGGGCCTGCGCGGTCTTTCGGGCGTGCACGTGCTGGTGCTGGTCAACGGCAAGCGCCGCCACAACTCGGCGCTGATCGACCTCAATTCGGGCTCGACCTCGATGGGCGGCAATCCGGTCGACCTCGACCAGATCCCGGCCAGCGCGATCGCCCGCATCGAAGTGCTGCGCGACGGCGCGGCGGCGCAGTATGGCTCGGACGCCATCGCCGGCGTCATCAACGTCATCCTCAAGAGCAACCCCGATGCGGGCAGCGCCTCGATCGAAGCGGGCCAGCGCTACAAGGACAGCGTCAACGGCAGCGACGGCGAGACCGTCTCGGCGCAGCTGTCCAAGGGCTTCCACCTTGGCGACAACGGCTCGATCGTGGTCTCTGCCGAAGCCAAGCGCCAGAAGGCGACGGTGCGCAATTCGGATTACACCGGCCGCATCTATTCGCGCATCAACGGCGCGGACGATCCGCGCGAAGCGACCGGCGACCGCCGCCGCTACCAGGGCGGCCTGCCCGACCTGAAGTCGGTGAATCTCGCCCAGAACAGCGAGATCCAGGCGGGCGACCTGACGCTCTACAGCAACGCCACCTTCGGCTACCGCGAGGCGCGCGTCGGCCAGGCGGGCCGCTATCCCAGCACCACCAGTGACATCGTCGAGATCTACCCCGACGGCTTCACGCCCTACTACACGATGGCCGAGACCGACTGGCAGGCCACGGCGGGCATGAAGGAGACGGTCGACGGCTGGAACCTCGATCTCAGCACCACTTACGGGCGCGACTACGTGCGTTCGGGCGCGGACAACACGCTCAACGCCTCGCTCGGCACTTCCAGCCCGACCAGCTTCGACACGTTCAGCTCGGCGTTCGACCAGTGGACGACGAACTTCGACGTCACCAAGGGCTTCGAGGTTCTGGGCGGCCGTAACCTGCAGGTCTCGGCAGGCGCGGAGTTCCGCTATGAAAGCTACGTCACCAAGTCGCTCGACACCGCGTCGTGGCAGAACGGCGGCTACGTCTACCCGACCGGCTCGGCGCTGGCCGGACAGCCCGGCGCGATCGGCGCGCAGGGCGCGACGGTCATCACCCCGGCCGACGAGGCGAGCATCCAGCGCACCATCGGCGCGGCCTACATCGACCTCGCGCTCGATCTCACCGATCGCCTGCTGGTGACCGGCGCGGGCCGCTTCGAAACCTATGACGACAGTTCGGGCAGCGTGTGGAGCGGCAAGGTCTCGGCCTTGTGGAAGGCTACCGACTGGCTGAACTTCCGCGGCGCGTTCTCCAACGGCTTTCGCGCACCCTCGCTCTCGCAGCAGGCTTATGCACAGACCGCCACGCAAGTCTCGCTGGTGAACGGTTCGTACCAACTGATCGAATCCAAGATCCTGCAGACCGGCTCCGCTATCGCGCAGGCGCTGGGCGGCAAGGACCTGAAGCCCGAGAAGTCGCGCAACTACAGCTTCGGCGTGACGCTGACGCCGCTGGCGGGCTTCACGCTGACCGTCGATGCCTACCAGATCAACATCGACGACCGCATCACCCTGACCGGCCTGCTCTCGAGCGCCGGGGTGCGCCAGATCCTGCGCGACAACGGGTTCTCGGGCGATCAGTACGTACGCTTCTTCGCCAATGCCATCGACACCCGCACGCGCGGTATCGACGCGGTGGCGAACTACAGCTTCACGCTGGGCGACTTCGGCAACGTCCGTGCGAGCGCGGCGTACAACTACAACAAGACCAAGATCACCCACATCGCCGACAACCCCGAGGAACTGGCGAACCTGGGCCTGACCCTGTTCGACCGGCAGACGCAGGGCTACTTCACGGTCTTCACCCCGCATGACAAGGTCATCCTCGGCCTCAACTGGTCGAAGGGGCCGTTCTCGGTCAATGCGAAGGAAACCCGCTACGGCAGCTGGAAGGCGCTGGCGAATCTCGTCAATGGCCAGCCTACCGCTGATCAGAGCTACGGTGCCAAGTGGATCACCGATGTCGAAGTGGGGTTCCAGGTGACCGAGAAGCTCAAGCTCTCGGGCGGCGCGTACAACGTGTTCAACACCTATCCTGACAAGAACACAGTGACCAACACTATCGGCAGCTCGCCTTACGGCAGCAACTCGCCGTTCGGTGCTTACGGCGGCTACTACTACGGCCGTCTCTCCTTCGACTTCTAACCTACCCATCCTGGCGGCCGGACCGGCGCCGACTGCGTCGGTCGGCCGCACTTTTCCCCTTACAACGTGACGATTTCACACCGCCGGGGCCTGCGGGCTTTCGCGCGGGGTGTCGTCCTGCGCCCGGTTCCCGCGATGCTGTTCCTGCTCCATGCCCACCCTCTGATGACCGCGATCGGCTGCGGCGGCCTGATCGGTCTCGTGCTCGCGCTGATCGGTGGTGGCGGCTCGGTGCTGGCGACGCCGATGCTGGTCTACGTGATCGGGCTGGGCAATCCACACCTTGCGATCGGCACCGGCGCGATCGGCGTCGCAGTGAATGCGGCGATGGCATTGGCCGGGCACGCGCGGGCGGGCCGGGTGCGCTGGCGAAGCGGCCTGCTGTTCGCGCTATGCGGCCTCGGCGGGGCGAGTCTGGGGTCGAGCCTCGGCAAGCTGTGCGACGCTGAGTGGCTGCTGCGCGGTCTGTCGGTGCTGATGCTGGTGATCGCCGCGTCGATGATTCTGCGCCGTGCCGTGGAAGACGCCGCCACTGTCCCCGCTTGCTGGCGCCGCCTTGCCGGGTTCGGCGCGGGCAGCGGCGGGCTTGCGGGCTTCTTCGGCATCGGCGGCGGCTTCATGATCGTGCCGGGCCTCGTCAGGGCGACCGGCATGTCGACGGCCGAGGCGGTGGCCACCTCGCTCATCGCGGTCACCGCTTTTGGCGCGACCACGGCCGCAAACTACGCGGCGTCGGGTCTCGTCGATTGGGCGGTGGCACTCGCGCTTATCGCAGGAGGGCTGATTGGCGGTCTTGGAGGCGGCGCGATTGCCGGCCAATTGACCGGCCAACGCGACCTCCTGCGCTTTCTGTTTTCCACGCTCGTCGCTGCAATGGCTCTGGCCATGCTGGCGAGCACCATCAACTGAAGGACTCTCACTTAATGCTGCGCAAGATCTTCCAGGAGCACCCGAAATCTGTCGGCGAGACCTACGTCGAGCATTTCCACTCTGCATTCGGCTTCGGGACCATGATGATCGTTGGGGGGATCAAATGCGTGATCCACGGATTTTTGCCTCCCATGTTCAAGACATCCGGGAGTGACGCAGTCCGGCAACTTCATGTGAAAATGGTGACGCACCGCCGTCGTGACACACCGCACGGCAAAGCATCGGAAGCATGAGATCATTCTAGGCGTTCGGGTCTGCGGCGGTATGTCGAGTAGCCGCCAATGACCCCGCTATTTTATTTGAATCCTGAGTTGGCCGTCAGGCGTCTGCTTTGAACGAGCAGCATTTATACCGACAGGCGCTTTCCAGAGCAGACTTTCGTCCATGTGGCCAGTACAAGGCATTCAGAATGGGAAGAACTGCCGGTCCGCACCTGAGTGAGTAAAATTGGCGGCTAAGCGAATGACAGGGGTCGCCTTATAACCGGCCGCGACGGCATGGTACGCAAGCACGATGGCATGTCCGGCGGGGCCCGCCCTCATTTCCGAGCTCGCCCCGCCGCCGGGCTTCTTGTGGGGCTACGCGGGAATGACAAACGGCCCGGACGCGTCGACGCGGAATAACTCGCCGTCCGAGTCGAGAATGTAGAGGTCACCAGAAGCATCAAGCACCATGCCCGCTGGGTTATCGATCGTTCCGGCATCGGGCGTAAAATCGGCATCGCGGATCTCCAGCGTGCCTTGCGCGACATTGGTCTGCCCTGTCCAGGGTATAGTCCAGATATGTCCACTCTTGTCGGCCAAGACATACCGGTCGGCCAAGCCGGTCAGCCTTCCTCGGTATATGAGTGCGGCGACGATGCCCTTGCTTTCGCGCCGGTTGGTGCCGACGGGGAGGACGAGCGACGGCGCGAACAGGTTTGCCAGCGCAGAACCGCCTGCATTGCGTTCCTGCTGTCCGTCGTAATAGGGCCATCCGAAATTCATGCCCAGATACCGCAAGGGGGCGGTCGTCACTTCGCTGAATTGCTCTCCCTCATCGGCGATTCCGAACAAGTTCTGTTCGAGCTTTGCGATGGCTGTCGGCGCATGCAGGCCAAGTCCCACGAGGCGTGGGTCGAAGTAGTGCGGGATCGCGCGGTTGGGGGCGGGATTGAAGGGATCGGGGTCGAGCCCGTAGTCATAGAGCTTGCCGTAACGGCCACCTGCCGGGCTGCTGTCCTGTGCACGCGCTCCCCCCTGGTCGCCGATCCCCACGAAGATCTCTCCGTCATACTGGCCCATGACGATGGACGTACCGTCCGCCACCGCGGCGATGTCGCTTTCGACGACGACGTCCTTGTAAAGCGAGACCCCGCAGCGGATGCAGGCGATGGACGCCACGCCGCCTTTTTCTTTGAGGACGTAGAGGCTCTTGTTGGGACCGAACGTGTATCCCCAGGCCAGGCCCAGGATGGTCATGCCATCGACCGACCGGCCCGACGCGTCTGTGAACAGGTGGAATGTCGAACTCGCGCCGGTAGCGCCGTTGATCAGGGAGACAAGGCTGCCGCTACCCGCGACCACCAGTTGATGCGTGTCTTCAATGCTGGCGATCGCATGGGTAGCTCCGAGCCCGGTGGCGATGCGCTTGACCGAAATGCCCTCGCGCTCGTTCGTCACGGTGATTGCCACGGCCTGGGTAGCGCTGAGCTTGCCGTCGCTGGCAGCAATCGTCACTTCGTAGACGTTATCGCCATTGGCGTCTGCAAAGAGGTCGAAGTTGGGCGCTTGCTTGAAATAGAGTTCACCCTGCGTGCCAAGAGTGAAAAATGCAGCATCCGCACCTCCGGTTATAGAAAATGACACAGGATCGTGATCCGCGTCGGTTGCGGTGGGGAGGTAAACATGTGCCGAAGAGTTTTCGGCGACTGATGCCTGTCCAGAAGACGAGAACGAGGGCGCGCGGTTAGGGCTTGCGGGGGCAGTCGATCCGCCGCCGCCTTCGCCGCCGCCGCAGCTGGCAATACCCATGGCCAATAGCGCAGCTGATGCACGTTTCATTCTATGGTAGAGCGCTCCGCGCTTCGATCCAGCCATTTGTATGTCCTACCCTGATTTTGCCCGGTAGAAGCGTCTATCCCTATGTTAAAAAAGGACAAGTATTGGAGGCCGATGCGCATGGGGATAACTGCAAGAATCCTGTGAAGTGCGAGGCATCCCATAAACGGATCCATTCAGTACTACTGGTGGGTACGGAGCCAGTCTTGGATGTTTAAAATGGGAAAGCAGACAGGCCGCATCTGGAGACGGAGAATCATTTGCTGAGCGACCGAGAATGATGACGTGGACGGCTCTCCAACCCTCCCGCAGGATGACCTGCGGATGAGCCGGAACGAGAGCCACGATGGCAACAGTCACGACGATTGGTTTGGACCTAGCGAAGAACGTGTTCCAGGTGCACGGTGTGGATGCCGATGGTGCGGCGGTATTGCGCCAGCGATTGACGCGCGGGCGCATGCTGAAGTTCTTTGCGAAGTTGCCGCCTTGTTTGATCGGGATCGAGGCCTGCGCCTCATCACATTTCTGGGCGCGTCAGCTCATGGCGCTGGGTCATGATGTAAAGCCGATGCCGGCGCAGTATGTGAAGCCGTACGTCAAACGCGGCAAGAATGATGCTGCCGATGCCGAAGCGATCTGCGAAGCGGTGACGCGCCCGACCATGCGGTTCGTCGGAATCAAGTCACCGGAACAGCAAGGCGCGATGATGTTGCATCGTGTTCGCCTTATTCTCAATCGCCAGCGGACACAGCTATCCAACGCCCTGCGAGCGCATATCGCAGAGTTTGGTATCGTCGCGCCAATCGGCAGGAATGGAATCGACCAGCTCCTCGATATTGTGGCTGACACGGAAGACGCTCGTTTACCCACGGATGTCCGGACCTGCCTGGACATGCTGGCAGCCCAACTGCGCATTGTGAAAGAGCAAATCCTCGAGAATGATCGCCGGATCATGGCAAGTGCGCGGGAAACGGAAATCGGTCGGCGGCTGATGGAGATACCGGGCGTGGGACCATTATTGGCAAGCGCGATCGTTGCGACTGTCCCTGATCCCTCAATCTTTCGCTCAGGCCGCGACCTAGCGGCTTGGATCGGGCTGGTGCCTCGGCAAAACTCCAGCGGCGGGAAGGAGCGCCTTGGTGCCATCACGAAGGCAGGACATCGCTATTTGCGGCAGATGCTCATCGTCGGTGCTGTGGCGGTCATTCGCTTTGCTGAGCGCCATAAGTCGAAGCGGCCCTGGCTCGTGCAGTTGCTGGCGCGTAAGAAGGTCAAGGTTGCCGCCGTGCCGCTCGCCAACAAGAATGCCCGCATGATCTGGGCGATGATGACCAACGGTGAACGGTACCGCGAGCCGCAGATTGCATAGAGCTCAGCGCTGACGATGTTGGGAAGGGCGGACAGGAGCTAATGAACAAAGTCGGTTGAAACCGCCGGATCGGGAAAACCCATGTTTCGACCCAGCACCTCGAGTGCGCGAGAATGGTTGGGACCCGAGCCGCGCTAATGGCATTATGGCCAGCGGTGATATGTGCCGCATAAAAAGGCCGGACACATGGCCGCACCAACCACCGCTGCAAAAGCTCAATATGCCACTTGCCAGCGGAGAGCCGTCCACACAGGGTCGGGAGCTGAACCACTTACGGCGATGAGAGCCGTAGACCTCAAGAGTTGTGCAGGGCCGCGACCAAATCGCGGGAGCCGCTGATAATTCGCTGTACGGTGACGATAGCCATGTCAACGGTATATGCGATCAACACGCGACGTTCGAATGTGAGTGTCCTCAGACCTGCAATCAAGTCGTCGCGAGGGGATCCGCGGTGAGGAAAATCAGCCAACCCGGCAATGCGCTCTTCGATCCTGGCAAGGTAGCCGTTTGCAGTGGGCAGGTCAGTTTCCGCGCTTACCCATTGGTGAAGTGTGATCAGATCTTCGATCGCCAATGCCGACAATTGGACGTCGTAGGTCATGCTTTGGCGACGGAAGCACGTACCTGAGCGAAGGCCTTGTCGAGCGCCATTGGGGGACGAGGGTCGGCCAAAGCCTCCGCAACGCGAACCCGGATCAGTTCATCCAGCACCGCCTCTTCACGATCTAGCGCGCGCAGGCCTGCCCGCATCACTTCACTCATCGAGGCATATCGACCGGAAGCCAGATGTCGTTCAGCATGCGATGCCATCTCACCGAGCGTTACCGAAATTGCTTTCGCGGCCATGTCTACCTCCACTTAATATGATTAAATCATACCCGATCTTTCGCTTGCAAGCTAGTGACTGATTAGCGGGATGATCCCACGAGAGATTTTCCGAGTGAAGGCAACTGTCGGCTCCCAGCGAGCGGGAACTGACTCATGAAGGTCTGAGAAGATTGACACCTGCCGGGTTGGCAGACCGTCAGCAGCTGGGTGTCACGCATTGGATGTTGAGGGTCTGCAATGGGTCGACTGTAGTAAGGGCTTCTAGGCGTCGTTCAGGCCGCGCAACTGCTGCGACGCAACTCCCCAGAGCTGTCGACTCCGGCTAACCCGTCAGCCGGTATGAACCACCGTGTCTGCGGCGTAGGCCTTGCGCTTTCCTAACGGCTGCTCTTCCCCAGTGGTGTGTCGCTCGATGTCTGCCGCTCTAACTCGCAATTCAGCTCGGCACCCAGCAAAAGCACGTAGGCCGAAAGATACAGCCACGTGAGCAGTACCATAGCTGCGCCGAGCGACCAGTACGTGGCGTCATAATTGCTGAAATCCGCGAACTAGAGCCCAAAGCCGAATGTCAAGAACATCCATGAGCAGGGTGTAAGTGTCTGATTCAAAATTGCGGGCGTGGCAATCAGGGCCTTGCGATGCGGCGAGCATATAGCTGGATGGATGCGATAAAGAGCCAAGCTGTGGCGGACGCGATGGTCTCCTCGAAGTCCTTTGCCAGACGCCGGTTGCGGCTCAGCCATGCGAGCGTTCTTTCGACGACCCATCGTCGCGGCAAGACCTCGAAGCCCTTGGCAGTATCGGACCGTTTGATGATTTCGACGGTCCACTTTCCGATCCGGCGCAGGGCCTCCCTGAGCTTGTTTCCGGCATAGCCGCCGTCTGCAAACACGTGACGCAGCCAGGGGAAGCGCCTGACGATTTCTCCAAGAACCAGCGGTGCCCCGTCCCGGTCCTGAATGTCGGCGGCGTGCACAACGGCATGGACAAGATTTCCATCGGTGTCGGTCAGGATGTGCCGTTTGCGTCCTTTGATCTTCTTCCCTGCATCGTAACCGCACAGGCCACCGCTTTCGGTCGTCTTGACCGACTGGCTGTCGATCACGCCAGCGCTGGGAGAAGCCTCTCGCCCATCAGCTTCTCGGGCCATCATCAACAAGGTGTGGTTTATCGTCAGCCACAGCCCGTTGTCTCGCCACAAGTAGAACCAATGCCGCACGCTCGACACCGGCGGAAAGCAAGGCGGCAGCATCCGCCATGGCAGGCCTCCGCGCAGTAGGTACAGAATTGCCTCGACGATGCGTCGTAATGGCCATTTGCGGGGCCGTCCGACACGAGACGCAGGTGGAAGCAATGGCTCCAGCAGCGCCCACTCGGCATCCGTCAAATCGCTTGGCAAAGCTAGCCCTGTTCGCGCATGAAGGGCGCGAGTGGTATCGGTCCACATCGTTGAATCCATGGTAGTTTTTGGCGAAACCCATGAATCAATGACAGGCCAAAGCGTCAAGCTAACCTGCTGATACCACTCAACTTATTTTCCGATCAGGCTCTAAAGATCGAGCCAAGCGTAAGCCACCGCGATTTCACGCGTGCCCCGTTAGGGCCAAAGCGGTCGATGACCGCGGCCCGAGCGATGCCCACCTCGCCAACGAGCAGGTACGAAACAATAGTAATCTGAACGGCAAAGAAAGGTGGCGCGCCACTGAAACTGGCACTGAGCGTGGACAGACCGACATCTTGGAAGATGCAGGCCCTAGCTGCTGCAGCGCCTGGATTCGAGCTTACCTATCCTCGTCTCCGATGATGGCGCCTGCTGTTCCGCCCACGACAGCACCTTTAGTTGTGCCCAGACCCGTCTCACTTCCGGCAGCCGCGCCGCCCGCACCGCCGATCAGACCGCCCCGCGTGGCGCCATGCGAGCACGCGCTCGTGCCAGAGGCCAGCACGACGATCAGCGCTATCCGGCGGCGACCTTAATGTTCATAATGGGATCCTCCTGTTGCTTTGAACTGGAGCGAGCGGCCGGTGGGAATGTTCCCGATAACCCGGGCAACACCACGTTTCCGCTAAATAACCTCGAAATTACTGGCGCATATCCGCTGCCGTTGCTCCGGTGAGGCCACCAAGAATAGGACTCGCCACTGTCGGGAAAAGCAACTCGATAAGCTGCGAACCGCCATCGATGCCAATTGCACGACACGAGGAGGCTGCCGATGCAAAAGCCAAGTCGATTTGCGACGGCGCAAGCGCACCTTTCGCCATCAGAACCTGCGCCAGCGAAGCGATGGAAAACAGCGCGGCCATCGACCCGTCAACGGCATCGATGGCAATACTGCGATCCGTCATGCGTGTCCTATCTGCAGTTGCCGCCCGGTCGAGGCCGGCGATGGTTTCCTGCGGGAATCGTACGATAAGCCCGGTTTGATCCAGACACGCCGGTTACTAGGGCTTATCATTGATCCGATTTGTAAGCAGGCTTTCGGGAATTCGCGATCGGCATCGCGCTTATCGGTGCCAGCGCCGGGACAACCTGGGAAATCGGGCAACCTAGCAACTGGATCCAGGAACTCGAAATGTCGGGTAGCCCTTTCCACCTTCGAACACGCCAAGGCGCGGCAACTTTCCACCCTTCTGTCAATCGACGCGGGGAAGCGGGTCGGGGGCGACCCGTCAAACCGAGGCCCGCTGATATCGGCTAAGCGCATCGTCCAGCGCCATGCACTCAGGGATGAAGATCTCGCAGCCTGCCCCCGACAGCACCGGCTACGCTGGCGATAAAGGCGCCAACCACAAGGGACAGTCCGGTAAAGCCAGCCAACGTCACCGCCGCCTCTCTCATCGCATCGGCGGCTGCATGCGTACTTTCCATATCGACCGTGGGAACAGCAGGATTGGCAAGAGCGCCCGCAAGAACGGCAACGAGAGCAAGAAAGACCGTTGCAGTCGCCCAGGTTAGAAAGCCATGCGCGGTGTCGCGGAAGAACACCTCGTCGCTATGCAGACCGTGCCAGCGAGTGCGCAAACGACCTGCAAGATAGCCGCCGCTGAGCGAGGCCAGCCATTGAGTCACGATCATCCAGATGCCGGCCCCGATCGCAAATGCGGAGCCTTTTGCCCCGACGCCTGGCCATGGGGATACAGACCCCAGTCCAAAGGCGGATCCCAGGATCATGAGCACCAATGTGACGGAGATGGCGGCGATCACACCTCCCAGGATCGCAGACCATGATATGGCTGATCCGGGTTCGCCAGCAGGGGCCCCGCTGGGGTAAAGTTCTGGATTGACGTGCGGATGTGCAGGCTCAACCATGGTCAGTGCCAGAACAGGAGGAGAAGCAGGATTATCGGCAGCGGAATGCCGAGCAGCCAAAGAACAATTCCCTTACCCATGATTGCCTCTCCAAGAACAACGACATTGTTACAGAACAGAAACAAAACTGTCTGACCGTAGTTCCCAATCATCAGGCGTGCTCATGATCGAATGCCTTGCACTCAGCATGGCCTGAGGGCCGCATCCGTTTCTAACAGGGCGATTAGGATCAATCCATGCTGCGATCGTTCCCAGAAGCCGAGAGTGGCGCGAGTGGCGTCTGGATCGACCTGCTCTCGCCTGACCCTGATGAGCGCTCCATTGCCGAGCAGCGATGTGGTTTGAAACTGCCGGCTCGCGAAGCGTTGAGCGAGATCCAGGCTTCGAGCCGGCTACGCGCAGATGGCGACGTCCTCTATATGAGCGCGGCTCTGATTTCGGGTACCGGCGCCGGGGAGTGGAGCAATGCGCCAACCGGCTTCATCCTGACCCCCGATACCTTGATCACGGTGCGATATGATTATCTGGAACCGTTCGATGCGGTCGGTGAAAAGCTCAGGCACGACGTGGACGTAAGCGCAGCAAGTGTGCTGGCAACGCTGCTCGAGGACATTGTCGGTCGGGCTGCCGATCATCTGGAACAGGCGTCAGCAGTCGTATCCAAAGCGTCGCAATTGCTCTTCATTGAAGAAGAGGAACGGCCCGGGCTTAAGCGGGAAACCCGCAAGATACGTCTGATAATGCGTGATGTAGGGCGGGCCAGCGATCAGGCATCGCGCGTGCGCTATGCGTTTCTCAGCCTGGGCCGGATGGTCAGCTTCATTCTGGATCGTTGCACACCGGACCTTGATCAGCTCATGCAAGAGCGGTTCGATTCCATACGGCATGACATCAACTCGCTCGATGAGTTCGAGACCAGTCTTGAAGGGCGCATCCAGCTGCTTCAGGACGCTGCAGCCGCTTTTCTGAGCATTGAGCAGAACGATGTCGTGAAGGTACTTACAGTCGCCTCAGTCGTAGGTGTCCCGCCCGTTCTTGTCGTGGGCGTCTACGGCATGAATTTCAGGAACATGCCAGAGTTGAGTTGGGAACTGGGCTATCCCTACGCGCTGATCCTGTGTCTTGTATCGGGTCTGCTGCCCTATCTCTGGTTCAAATGGCGGGGGTGGATCTAACTAGCACCGCCGACCCGTCGAGCCTCATACTGCTGACTATGGCCGTTCCCCCAGCGGAACCTCGATCATCGATATTCGCTTTTAATTGCAACGGATTCAAACGGCCCTTAGCATGCGAGGTAGTGAGCGATGGACATAGACCTGACGGGCAAGCGCGTCCTGGTCACAGGGGGCAATTCCGGGCTCGGTGCGGCCATCGCCAAGGCCTTTTCTGCCGAAGGCGCCTGCGTAGCCATCAACTACCTCGTCAATCCTGAAGAGACCGACACGCTGGTGAAGCAGTTCGTGACAGCCGGTGGCAAGGCGCTGGGACTGATGGCCGACATCAGCGACGCCGAAGCGATCGAGGCGATGTTCGAGGAGATCGACGAGGCTTGGGGCGGGATCGACATCCTGGTGAACAATGCCGGGATCGATGGCCACGCCGCACTGGGCTGGGAAGCTGAACCCGATGCCTGGGGCAAGGTCATCGACATCAATCTCAAGGGGGCTTTCCTTTGCGCCCGCGCTGCACTGAAGCGCATGGTCCCGCAGAAGTCCGGCGTAGTGCTCAATACTTCCAGCGTTCACGAGGTGATCGCCTGGACCGGCTACAGCGCGTACACGGCTAGCAAGGCCGGCGTGTCGATGATGTCGAAGTCGCTGGCGCAGGAGGCTGCTCCCCATGGCGTGCGGGTGCTGTGCATCGCTCCTGGCGCGATCCGCACGCCCATCAACAAGGCGGTATGGAGCGATCCGGAAACCTACAAGGATCTCCTCACCAAGATCCCTCTTGGTCGCATCGGAGAAGCGGAAGACATCGCCAGGATGGCCGTCGTTCTTGCTTCCGACGTTGCCGGCTATATCACCGGCACAACCGTCTTCGTCGATGGCGGCATGACCGACTACCCCTCCTTCGCGCATGGTGGGTGAGGGCATGGCGAACCGCATCGAGGATTACGGTCTGATCGGGAACATGCTGTCGGCTGCCCTCGTCGGTATCGACGGGTCCATAGACTGGCTTTGCCTGCCACGCTTTGACGCGCCGGCCTGCTTTGCTGCCCTGCTCGGCACGTCAGAGAACGGACGGTGGAAGATTGCTCCGGCTGATACCGCAACCAGGGCAACCCGGCGCTATCTCTCGGATACCGGCATCATCGAGACCCGCTTCGAGACCGCGACCGGGGTGGTGACCCTGACAGACTTCATGCCGATCAGTGAAATGGAGAACCATGTCGATGTGATCCGCATCGTAACGGGCATCTCGGGTGCGGTGGAGATGGACATGGAGTTCATCCTGCGCTTCGAGAACGGACAGGCAATCCCGTGGGTGACACGCAAGGACTATGGCATCAGCGCCGTTGCCGGGCCCAATGCGCTCGAGTTGCATACCAGCCTTGCGCTCGAGAACCGCGACATGCGCACCGCAGCCCGCTTTACCGTAGCGGAAGGCGAGAGCGTTCCGCTTACCCTGTCCTATCACCCCTCGAACGAGATGCCGCATTTCATCACGGATCGTCACGAGGCGCTCGAGCGGACCGCAACGTGGTGGCGGGAGTGGGTGAAGAGCGGCAGTATCAATGACATGCCCGACGACTGGTGTGATCCGGTAGTCCGCTCGCTCATCACCCTGAAGATGCTCACTTACAAGCCCACAGGCGGCATCGTGGCGGCACCAACCACGTCCCTGCCAGAAGCCATCGGGGGCGCGCGCAACTGGGACTATCGGTATTGCTGGCTGCGCGATTCAGCGCTGACGCTCTACGCATTGCTTAATGCCGGATATCGCGAGGAAGCCGAGGCTTGGCGACAGTGGCTGCTGCGGGCAGTGGCAGGCGCGCCGGAGCAGCTTCAGATCATGTATGGTCTTGGCGGGGAGCGCTGGCTGCCCGAGTTCGAGATTCCCTGGCTGCAGGGCTTCGAAGGCAGCAAGCCCGTGAGGGTGGGCAATGGCGCGGCTGACCAGATGCAGCTCGATGTCTATGGTGAGTTAATCGACACCCTTCATACCGCTCGCGATGCCGAATTGCAGCCGCAGGACGAAGCGTGGCGGTTGCAGAAGGTGCTGCTTGATCACGTCGAGGAAGTCTGGGAGACGCCCGATCGCGGGATTTGGGAAGTGCGCGGCCCGGCGCGGGCCTTCACGCATTCGCGGATGATGTGCTGGGTGGCATTCGATCGCGCGATCGAAACCGCCGAAAGGTTCGAGCTTGAAGGGCCGGTCGAACGCTGGCGCGAAGTGCGGCAGATGATCCATGACCAAATCTGCGATCAGGGCTTCGACACCGAACTGAACAGCTTCGTCCAGTATTATGGCGGGAAGACCCTGGACGCGAGTCTGCTGCTCATGGCGCAATTCGGTTTCCTTCCCCCCAGCGACCCGCGCGTGCAGGGCACGATTGCGGCGGTGGAGCGCGAACTGCTGCAGGGCGGCTTCGTCCAGCGCTACTCCACCGCCAGCGCCGATGATGGCGTGGGCGGCAGGGAAGGCGCATTTCTTGCGTGCAGCTTCTGGCTCGTCGACGCCTATGTGCTTTCGGGCAGGTTGGAAGATGCCCGCGATCTGTTCGAGCGGTTGATCGGGCTCGCGAACGATCTGGGTCTGCTTGCAGAAGAATACGATGCGCAGGACAATCGCCTACTCGGCAACTTCCCGCAGGCGTTCTCGCACATTGGTCTCGTGAACTCCGCTCACAACCTCGTAATGGACAAGGGGCCTGCGGCTCAGCGCGCCGACAGGTGCGCTCCACGATCCCAGAGGAAACCCTCGACCAATGGGTGTCGTAAGCCGGTGTCCGCGCTGATGCGGCCTGACCCTAGGCGATCCCCGAATTTCTGACCATAAAGATCGGCAGGAAAGCCAAGGGCATGCCGAAGTCATCCGCAAGCCGACATGCGAGCGGTCGTGCCGGAACGACTTGAGCCGGTTGCCCCTGCCGGGAAAGCGGAACGTCCGCAGCTGTGAACCGAAAATATGGCGCTGGGCGTCCGGGAAAGGTCGTTTCAATATTCTTTTAATTGCTCGCGCAGGATCAACCCATCGCCAGACACCCTTCAATGTTTCTTAAATGGCACAACTTCTCGTGACTGATCGTCCTTATATTGCCAATAAGTCGCAATAGCGGTAGCCAGGCCATTGTTGATACTCAGTCGCAAAAGGGTGTTTATGTTTTCCGTTCGTTCGATCGCGCTGTGCACTGCTGCAGTATTCGCCATGACGACGGCGGTTGCCGCCCATGCTTAGGAACCGGCGGCCGAAAATGCGGGCGCGGCTTCAAACGGTGACGAGATCATCGTTACTGGCGGCATTTCGGGTACCAAAACCGAAACGCCGCTGATTCAAGTGCCTCAGCCGCTCACCGTCATCACCTCGGAGCAGTATCTCTCGCAAGGCGCGATCAGCATCAGCGATACCGTGAAGTATGCCGCCGGTGTGCTCGCGAATGCCTATGGCCGCGATACCCGCGTCGATGGCTTCCGCGTGCGCGGCATCAATGCCCTGCAGTTTCGCGACGGCATGCGCGACGTCTTCTCGTACTACGCGAGCATCACCTCGGACCCCTACAACTTCGAGCGTGTCGAGATCGTGCGTGGCCCGGCTTCGGTGCTGTTCGGCCAGGGTTCGATCGGCGGTATCGTCAACCTTGTTTCCAAGACGCCGGAATTCCGCACAGGCGGCGAATTCAATGTCGTCTACGGCAGCTACGACCGTAAGGAAGCCATGGGCGACATCAATGTCGCGCTGGCCGACAATCTTGCGATCCGAGCCGTGGCACGCGTGCGCGACGCCAACACTTACGTCGATCACGTACCCGACGACCGCGTGATGTTCGCGCCTTCGATCCGCTGGCAGCCCACGCCCGACACCAACGTCATGGTGACCGGGCTCTATCAGGAGGACGACACCGGCTCGACCTCGCAGTTCCTGCCGATCGTCGGCACGTTCCTGCCCAATGCTGCCAACCCGAGCGGCAAGCTCGATCCCTACACCTTCGTCGGCAACGCAGGCTGGGACCGCTACGCTGGTCGCTCCCTGCAGGGCGGGGCCGCGATCACTCACAATTTCTCGGACAGCGTCCGCGTCAGTCTCAAGGCCCGCTACATCGACAGTGACCTCGAATATAACACCCACTACGCCGACAGCTATTCCAACCCGACCGATCCGTTCCTGCCCTATGCCCAGTACGGCACGTATGGCCGCACCATCGGCCTTTATGCCGATGCCAGCGACGCGCGGATGAACGTCTTCTCGACGGACAACAACGTCCAGTTCAAGTTCAACACCAGTGCCAATATCGAGCACACCATGATCGTCGGCATCGACTATAGCTGGAACAAGGTGGGCAAGCGCTATGCGGCGACGCCCGGCATCACCTACGACGCAAACGGCACCCCCGATTTCGACGGTATCGAAAAGATCGACATCTACGACATCAATTACGATGCGCTTCAGACTTACGATCCCACCGGCCCGTACGCCTATGAATCGCAAAAGCAGCTTGGCATTTACGTGCAGGACCAGATCCGCGCATTCGACCGCGTCTCGGTCGTCGTCGGCGCCCGCCGCGACCGCGTGACCGGCTCCTCGGGCCAGAAGGACAATGCCACCACGTTCCGTGCGGGCATCATCGGCGAACTGGGCGCCGGCTTCTCGCCTTTCTTCAGCTACACCGAGAGCTTCCTGCCGCAGGCCGGCACCATCATGCTGCCCGGCGGCATCCCCGGCGATCCCTACAAGCCGCTGACCGGCACGCAGTACGAAGCGGGCGTCAAGTGGCAGCCCGAGCCGCACACCCTGGTCACCGTCACCGCCTTCAAGATCAAGGAGCAGAACCGCGTGCTCTATCTGGCGGAGAACGCGACCACCCAATCGGGCGTGCTGAACACCAAGGGCATCGAAGTCGAGGCGAGCCACACGCTGCCGGGCAACTTCCAGCTGCTGCTCAACTATGGCTACAACAAGCTGAAGTCGGAAACCGACACCAATCTAGACTACATGCCGCGGCATGTCGCCTCGGCATGGACGACGAAGACCTTCGGCATCCCGGGCGACGCGCAGCTACGCCTTGGTGCGGGCGTCACCTATAATGGCAAGAGCCGCTCGACCAGCGCGATCTGGTCCATCGTCACGCCCTCGCGCACGAACGTCGATGCTCTTGCAGAAGTCTCGTGGGAGAACTGGCGCTTCTCGGTCAACGCGACGAACCTGCTCAACGAGATCCAGTACGCATCCTGCCTGGCGCGCGGCGACTGCTTCGTGGCGGCTCCGCGCAACATCATGGGCTCGATCGGCTACCGTTTCTGATCCGACACCTACTCCTATCGCCATCGTGCGCCACTGCAGCGCACGATGGCGTAGTCTCGCCACTCTCTTCCTTCGTCCCGATCGCGCGGCCGGCCTGCTGGAGGCTTCGCCAGCCCGAGAGTCGGCATTTTGCTGGCGCCGGTTTGGATAGAGGCATTGGTTTGGAAGGCGAACTTCTTGTTGCCAAACAGAGTAGCTGACCGTCCGTACCTGAGAACGAGATGCGGGCGCTTCAACGACCGATAAGGGGCGCCGGGAGCTATCCAGCCATGGCCGCAGAAATGGCCTGATCAAGCATAGTCTGTCCAAACGGTTTGCCCAATCGAACGATCCGCTGCTGGGAGCCTGCTGGTACGTCACCATATCCGCTGGCAAGGATGATAGGGATGTCCGCCCGTATCTCCGTGACATGGTCGGCCAATTGGGTTCCCGTCATCTGTGGCATCGCCTGATCTGTGATGACCAGGTCGATGTCCGGATACTGCCGGACAAGCGCAAGAGCCTCCGCGCCGGAATTCGCTTCCAGAACCTCATGCCCCAAATCCTCCAGCAAGGCGGAGGTATTCATGAGGATCAGGAAATCATCGTCCACGACCAGGATCTTCAGCTTTCCGGCGAAGGATGCCCTGCTTTCGCGCTGGGGTGCCGCCGGCGCAGCGTCCGGTTCGGCAGCAGGCAGCCACAAGGTTGCGCTGGTGCCGCGCCCGACAATGCTATCCAGTGTAAATCCGCCCTCCAGTTGCTTGGCTAGCCCATGGATCATGGAAAGGCCGAGGCCAGTGCCCTTGCCGATGCCTTTCGTCGTGAAAAAGGGCTCGGTTGCGCGGGCCAGCGTCGCTTCATCCATGCCGCTGCCGGTATCGATGACCGACAGGCCTATATAGGTGCCCGCCAAGAGGCCGTCAGACGGAATGTCCTTCGCCTCACGGCACTGGGCAACCACCTTGATGGTGCCGCCCTCCGGCATGGCGTCGCGGGCATTGACGGTCAGGTTCAGCAAGGCCAGCTCCAGCTGGTTGCTGTCTGCCAGAACGGCCGGAAGATGGTCCGGGAATTGCAGGTCGAGGGACCATGCCGGGCCCAGGGTGCGCTCGATCAGTTCGCGCACGTCATTGACCAGCACCGGCACGTCAATACGCTCCGATGCCAGGTCCTGCCGACGGGCGAATGCCAGCATGCGCTGCGTCAGGGCGGCCCCGCGCTCCGCACCCTGCTGGGCATTCTCGATCAGCTTCTGCGTATGGGGATCGGCCGGAATGCGTTTCTGAAGGAGCGTGAGGCTGCTGGTGATCGCCATCAGGAGGTTGTTGAAGTCGTGCGCGATGCCGCCGGTGAGTTGGCCGACAGCCTCCATCTTCTGCGCCTGTCGCAGCGCGTCCTCCGCCTGCTGGCGGTTGGCGACTTCCTGCTCGACCCGGCTTTCCAGCGTATCGTTCAATTCGCGCAGCTTGGCCTCGTTCTCTTTGGCCGCCGTGACATCATAGATGACGCCGATCAGGCGATAGCCGGCGCCTTCGCGCACAATCTCGCCGCGCCGTGCTATCCAGCGCATCGCACCATCGTCGTTTCGCCGAATGCAGAACTCCGCGTCGAGGCCATCGGGAATGGCGCCCTCGCGGTGGCTGGGGATGAGGAGGGCATTCTCCCCCTGCAACACGCCGTTGATCGTCTGTACGGGCAGGACGGGGGCAGGGTGGAGGCCCAGCAACCGGCAGAATTCATCGGAAACCGCAGTCGTGGCATAGCCGTCGACATATTCGAAAGTGCCGACACCGCCTGCGCTCTGGGCGACACGAAGGCGCTCCTCTGTCCTCTTGCGTTCGGTAACGTCGACCAGGATGCCGGTGAACCGCACCGGCTGATCATTCTCGTCGAGATGGCCTTGCCCCCGCGCGTGCATCCACAAGGGGACGCCGACGGGATCGACGACGCGAAACTCCTTGGAGAAGAGTTCCGCGCCCGACAGGATGCCCGCAACGGCGATGCGGATACGGGCGCGGTCCTCCGGATGGATGGCGGTGAAAAAGGCGCTGGTCGGTAGGTCGTTCGCCGTCTGCGGATCAAGGCCGAAGAGTTCCGCGAAGTGCGCATCGACCGACAATCGGTCGGCCGCAATGTCCCAATCCCACGTTCCACTGGCGCCCGCCGCCGCGAGGATGGAGCCGATCTGTTCTGGCTTGATCACGGTCAGATGCCGTCCTCTCCCACCACGCGCTCTATAAACTCGCCCAGTAATTCCTTCAACATGGCCAGCGACGGCAGGTCCATGATCATCGCGATATAGCCCCGAATGTCCCGGCTGCGCACCGCGAAATCGATATAAAGAAAGAGGACGAGCCCGTCCGTCTTGCCGTCCTCGCTCACCTCGAACAGGCTGGCCCCGGTTCCGCGCAGAACCTCCGGAATGGTCATGGTAAGCGAGCGACGAAGCATGTTCGCCATCGTCGCTAGGCAGCTGTTTAGTATGACATTGCCGGTTTCAGCCAGCGCCTCCTGCTCCATGTCGAGCACATCCTGCGCGGACAATTCGCCGCCGGTCACCGCCCGCACCAGCTCCAGACTGTTCGTCTCGGGAAAGATCAGCAACGCACGGCCGGAAAACGGGCCGGAAAAATCCTGACGCACGGCAACCAGATCGGTCACTTCACGTTCGCTGATGAGCCGCGCGGCTCGCTTCTGGCTCACCACTTCGATGGACGGCACCGACAGGAATACCTGGTCGCCGATCATCTTGCGCAGGCTGGATGCCGCGCGGCTGACGCCGATATTCACGATTTCGGTCAGTGCGTCGCGTTCAAGCTCGGCGAGCACAATGCTTTCAGGAATCACGCGCGCTGCGATCTGAGACGGAGTGCGGCCCCCGAGAGGAAGGGTTCCAGAGCATCGGGCGTCACGGGTTTGGCGACGAAAGCGGCGCCGATTTCCCGCGCGCGCGCTATGATCTCGTCCTGGATATTGGCAGTGATGATGGCGATAGGCATATCGGGTCGCAGAACGTGCAACTCGGCGGCAAGTTCAAGCCCGTCCTTCTCCGGCATGTTGAAATCAATCAGCGCGACGTCGGCGGGCTGTTCCGCGATGAGCTCCAGCGCCTGACCGGCGTTGCCGGCCTCGATCTTCCGCCAGTCCGGCTGCAGTTCCGCGAGGGCCTTTCCCGCGACGATTCTCGCCAGCTTGCTGTCATCGACAATCAGAACGGTAACGGACATCAGGCACTCCGGAAACAGGGAATATCGCGGCATTCTCGGCCATGGTTGCTAAGGCGTTTTGGTCGCTCTGTCGCTATCCGAAATCATTGGCTCAAAAATATTTCGCGCGAGAAAGGCTGACTCCGGTACGCCCCGAATGACAGGACGAAGCGCGAGCAGGACCTGCGCGACGGCCATGTGCAGCTTGTGAACGGCAGTGATGTCCACCACGGCCTCCGGCGCATCCTGCAAGGCAGCGAGCAGCGTTTCCGCATCCTCGACGCCGCAACGCCCCTCCAGACGGATGGTGTCGTCGGTTTTGCGCACGGTCATGCGGCCAGGTCCGGCAGGTCGAGGACGAGAAGGACGCTGCCATCGCCCATGAGGGCGGAGCCGATGACCCCTCGGGCAGAGGACAGCATGCCTGTCGGGGGGCGCACGATCGTATCGATGCGTTCGGCGAAATCATCGACCCGCAGCGCGATTGGCTCGCCGCGGCTCTGCGTCACCACCAGCTTGGCGTGCGGCCCTTCCGCGCGGCGGGCATCGAGCAGGGTCGCGAGGTCGAGCACGGGCACGGTCCGGTCACGCAGGACGCAGGCGATGCCCCGGCCGACCGGGAACAGCACGGACCGATCGATGCGGACCGTCTCGACCACCTGATCGAGGGCCACACCATAGCGCTCGCCGCCGACCTCCACGACCAGCAGTTGCGTCGTGAGCGCATTGGCAGGCAGGCGTATGCTGAAAATGGTGCCCTGGCCGGCGGTGCTGTCGATCTCGATGGAGCCTCGCAACCTGTCGATGGCCGCCTGCACGGCATCCATGCCGACGCCTCGTCCGGATACTTCCGTGACAGTGCCAGCGGTCGAAAAACCGGGAGCGAAGATGAGGCGTAGCGCGGCTGCATCGGTCAGAACCTCGGCTGCGTCCTGTGGCAGGAGGTCGCGTGCAACGGCGAGCTGCCGAATATGCTTGGGATCAATGCCTGCCCCATCGTCGCTCAGCGTGGCAACCACCGCGTCTCCCTCGCGAGCGAAGCTCAGGGCGATCCTGCCCTCCTGCGGTTTTCCCGCCGCACGGCGAACCTCGACGGCTTCTATGCCATGATCGATGGCATTGCGGACCATGTGGAGCAGAGGTTCGAAGAGGCCGTCGGCAATCTGCTTGTCGACCTCGATCCTTTCCCCGGCAATGGTAAGCGTCACGCTCTTGCCCAGGCTTTGCGCGATCTCGCGTGTGAGCCGTGGCAGGCGCTGGAGCGCAGGTTCAAGGGGAACCAGCCGCACGGCGGTCAGATTGCGATGGAGGGAACCCATCGCCCGCTCGATGGTCGCCTGGACGGCGCGGATGCGTGCCGCAAGGGCATGATCGACGCCCTGCGCGTCCTCGGCCAGCGGGGCGAGTCCGTTGATTGCCACGGCAAGGTCGGCCAGCCCGTCAGCCATCGCATCCACCCGTGCGGATGCGACCCGCAGCACGCTCGTATCGACGCGAGATGTACGGGCGATTTCGCCCCGGTCCCCGGACGTCAGCTCCGCAAATTGCACCTGATCGGGTTGCAGTCGGAAGGCGGCGCGAACCCTGTCCGGAGAGGCCGAACTGAGGCCCTCCAGGACGCCGAAGCAGGAGAAAGGCTCGATGGCCGTGGCACTAGGCCATGCTCCGTCGCGGGGGAGCATGGTGAGCGTGAGCAGGTTCGGCACGGCTTCCGCCACCGCCAGCGGGTCTTCGCCGCGAAAGAAGCAATCGGCATCCGGCGCGTAGCAAAACGCGACGACGGGCCCCGCCGCACCCGCGATGATCGCTGCCTCCCTCTCCGACAGGCGAGCGAGCCAGTTCTCTTTGTCCATCACCGGGTCAGGGGAAGGGGGCTCGGCAGCGCGCGACCTGAGACGGGCAATTGCCTGTTCACTCTTTGCCGGGGCATCCTCGCTCAACCGGCCGTCCCGCTCCATGTCGTCGATCCAGCGGTCAACCTCATCAAGGCTGGCGACAAGCGCGTCGGTCTCTGCCGCTTCGAGAGCGCAGGTGCCCTTGCGGACCCGCTCCAGAAGATCCTCGGCGGCATGCAGCAGCCGTTCGGCAGGGCCGAGGTCGAACACCACCACGGACCCCTTGAGCGTATGGATCGCCCGAAAAGCGCTGTCGATGGCGGCGACGTCGGTGGCATCGCGCGACAGGGCGGCAAAATCCTTGCCCGCCTGCGCGACGAGTTCGCGCCCCTCGATCAGAAATTGTTCAAGCAGTTCGTCCATTACGGCTTACGATAGACGATTGCGTCCGGAAGACGAGAGAGGGTGAAGCGATCGGAGATGCGCCCCATGGACTCGCTATGGCCGAGGCAGATGGTCCCGCCGGGGTTGAGGGCATCGAAGAGGTTGTTCGCTGCAATCAACCGAGAGCTGTCGTCAAAATAGATCAGCAGGTTGCGGCACAGGATCACATCGAACAGGCCCAGCCCGCTCAGGCTGCTCGCGTCGATGATGTTGGCGGCGACAAAGCGCACCGATTCCCGCAAATCCTGAATGATGCGGCGGCGATGCCCATGTTCCGGCTCGAAATAGCTTTCACGTACGGTGTCGGGCAGGCGGGCGAGCGCCCGTTCCGCGAAATGCCCGTCCTGTGCTTTGGCAATGGCACCCGTATCTATGTCGGACCCGACGATCTCGACATTATAGGCATCCACCAGCGGCCAGTTTTCCAGCAGCCAGAGCGCGATCGAATAAGCCTCCTCGCCCGTCGAGCAGGGCATGGACCAGATGCGGACAAGATCGCCCGGACGCTTGGTCCGGACCAGTTCGGGGAGGATGTCGCGGGAGAGGGCCGCAAGTTGATGCTCCTCGCGATAGAAATAGGTCTCGTTGATGGTGAAGGCGTTGATCAGCGCCTCACGCTCGGCCAGATGCACGCCGATAAAGCCCAGATAGGCTTTGGCTGTGGTGATATTGGTGCGCTTCATCCGCTCCGTGATACGGCGCTCGATATAATAGCGCTTGTTCTCGCCAAAGATCATGCCCGTCCAGCGGTAAAGCAGCGTGCAGACCGCCGCCAGCTCCTCCGGTGACAGGGCGATCGGTGCGTTGGCGGCGGAGGGTGCATCGCTCACGCGGGCAGAAGAGCCGTGAGCGCGTCGGCAATGCGGCCGAGTGGTCGGACAATGCCCGCGCCGTCCGCCTGCACCAACGCGCCGGGCATGCCCCACACCACCGCGCTGCTCTCCGCCTCGGCGATGGTGAGGCCGCCTGCCTGCTTCAATCGTGTCATTGCCGCTGCTCCGTCCGTGCCCATGCCGGTCATCAACACACCGACCAGCCTGTCGGGCGCAACCAGACGCATCGCACTGTCGACGAGCCGGTCGACGCTGGGGTGCCAGAAATAGTCGCTGCTGCTGGGAGCAGGGAGCGCGACGAGATGGCCATTGCGGCGCGAGAGGATGAGATCGGCATCGCCCTTGCCGATATAGGCATGGCCGGGGAGCAGCGGCGTGGTCCCTGTGATCTCCCGAACGGTCAGCGCACACATCCGGTCGAGGCGGCGCGCGAGCGGCCCGGTAAAGCTGGCGGGCATGTGCTGCGCGATCAGGATCGGCCAGGGAAAATCCTCCGACAGTTCGCCGAGCACGGCATCGAGCGCAGGCGGCCCACCCGTCGAGCAGCCGACGAGCACAAGGCCCGTCTCACCATCCACGCGGGACAAGCGCGGCAGGGGCGCGGCGCCATCCGGTATCGAGCGGACGGGGCGCGGCTTGCGCCCGGCGAGCCCGCCGCGGGCGCGCGCGCGAACGCGTTCCTGAAGGCGGGTGGTGCGGGAAATGCGGGCTTTCGATGCGGCGCGCACCTTGTCGACCAGATCGTCGGCGATGGCGTCGATTTCGAGCGATACGGCTCCTTTGGGCTTGGCGATGAAATCGACCGCGCCCAGCGCCATCGCCTCGAGCGTTTCCTCGGCGCCGTCTGCGGTCAGTGACGAGACCATGACGATGGGGCAGGGGCGTATCACCATGATCCGGTCGAGGCAGACCAGCCCGTCCATCCCCGGCATGTTGACGTCGAGCGTGATGACGTCCGGCGCGACGTCGGCCAGCATCTCCAGCGCCTCCGCACCGCTTCGCGCAACGGCCACTTCGAAGTCGCCCGCCGACGTGAAGATTTCGATCAGCAGGCGCCGCATCAGCGCCGAATCGTCAATGATGAGCAAGCGGGTCACGGCGCTTTGGTCACGCCCTTCTTGCTCAGTCTGGTCAGCAAATCCTGTGCGGCCCGGTCCAGCAACTCGCGCGGATTGACAATCAGGACGAGGTCGTCCCGGCCGCCGAGCGTCGCGACACGTTCGAAAACGCGTGTCCCCTCCGCACCCAGATCCGGGGCTTCGTGAAGCGCGCTTTCAGGCACCTGGGCGATTTCGGACACGGCATCGACGATGAAGCCGGCAGTCAGCGCGCCGATGCGCACCACGATCACACGGGGTTTGGCGCTGCCTACGGCGGTGCCGTTGAACCGCCGCGCCTGGTCGATCACCGGGATGACCTGACCGCGCACGTTCATGACTCCCTGCACGAAGTCGGGCGCCTTGGGCAGGGGCGTGAGGCGCGGCGGCAAGGGGACGACCTCATCGACCGCATCGAGGGGCAAACCGAAGCTGTCGTCGCCGATCCGGAACAGAAGAAACCGCTCGCATCGTTCGCTCGCCGCGCCGCCTGTCATGTTGCCCTGTTCCTTGCCATCGCCTTGTAGCAGCCTCGCCATGATGTCCTCGCGCAGCAGCTGGTCCGTGGCGAGGACGGACAGCAGGCCCTTGCCCTCCCCGAGCCGGCAGATCGCCTGGATGCGTGCTTCCGCGCCGCCCCGGTTCAGCACTTGCGGAACGGAATCGATGTCAGTCTCGGCGACGCGCACAACGGACTGCATCGCGTCGACCAGCAGACCGACGCGATGCGTGCCGATCCTGACGACGAGAATGCGGGCATGATGGTCTGCGGGCCGGATGGGAAGGGCCAGCAGGGCCGCGAGCGACAGCAATGGCAGGAGGTTGCCTTGCAGCGGCATGGTGCCGATCACGACATCGTCCGCATGCGGCATCCGGGCGATGTCGTCGGGCACGCGCATGATCTTGTCGATGTTGGACAAGGGGAGCGCAAAGGCCTGATCGCTGATCGTGAAAGCAACGAGCGCCAAGGTGTCTTGGCGGGCAGCGCGGCTTGCCAAAGCGATGACGCGCCCGCTGGACTCGCGCTGACGTTTCTTCGGCACGGCCTGTGCGACCAGCTCCGCAACGTCGAGCAGGGAGACGTCATGGACCGCGCGCTGGTCCGCAAGCTGAGCAACGCTGGTAACGGCCAGTCCTACGAGGCCGTCGGCATCGACGATGATCACACGCTGGCTTTCGCTCTCTTCCTGACCGATCAGCCGTCCAACGCAAATCACCGCAATAACCGTGCCGCGCATGTTCGCGACGCCCAGCAGCGCATCCGGCGCATGCGGCACACGCGAAATCCTCGGCATCGACAGGATTTCCCGCACCTGCGCAGCGGGCAAGCCCAGACGCCGTTCGCCGACGGTGAACGTCAGAATTTGCATGGCGGGGAGAGGGGCGGCGGCCAAACTCAGTTCTCTTGTACGGCAAGGACGGTCGCGATGGACGCGATTTCCTCGATCGCTGCCGCCAGCGCCTCGGCGCCCTGTGCCTGTTGGCGTGCGGCCGCGCTCGCTTCCCGAATGGCGGCTGCGGCAAGTCCGGCCGCTTCGGCGATCTGGGTGGTGCCGCTTTGAACCTCCCGAACGGACCGCAACATGGCATCCGCGCTCGTCAGGATCGCGCCGTTGGATGCCTGCGCATCCTCCAGTTCCGCTGTCACCAGCGCAAAGCGTTCCACCATGGCTCGGTTGCGGGCTATTTCCGCCTCGGCAGCTCCAACAACCTGATCGAGATCGCGGCGGACGGACACCATCTGATCCTGTATCGTGCGGACGATGTCCTTGGTCCGCTCTGCGCTATCGGCGGCATCGCGAGACAGCTTGCGGATATCTCCCGCGACCATTGCAAATCCCGACCCTGCGTCCCCAGCACGGGTCGCCTCGACCGCGCCGCTGACGGCCAGCATATTCGTCTGGATGGAAATCAGGGCCAGGCTGTCGGCAATCTTTTCGATCTTTCGCGTAGTGTCGTTCAGGCCTGCCAACAGGCCCTGCACGCCGTTGACCTCTTGCAGCGCGGTGCCGACGCCATCGACCAGCTGCTCCATCATCGCCCGGCCTTCCGTCACCGATCGCACGATCGCGGTGATCCGGCCGTTAGCGCCTTCCGCTCTCTCCTGAGCAACGCGAGCGGATTTTTCGATCTGGCTCATCGCGGCATTGGCCTGAAGGGTGGCTGATGCCTGAACCTGAGTGCCACGACTGATCTGTTCAAGCGCCACGAGGATTTGTCCGGACGCGCCGGACAGTTCCTGCACCGTTGCTGACAGTTCTTCCGCTGCCGCTGCCACCTGTTCGACCACGACCTCGCCGGCATTGCTCTGCAACTGCTCGGTCAAGTCGCCAAGCGCCTCTGCCGTTTGCTGGCTTTCCTCCAGCGAAGATCCCTGCTGCTCTATAGCCTGCTGGGCTTCTGCTGCGGCGGCGGACTGCTCCTCGGCGGCGCTCGCCACCTGCTCCGCGCCGCGCTCCGCCTCGCGGGTCGCACTTTCCGCCTCCAACGCTGTCTGGAGAATGTCCTGCATGTTCATGCCAAGTGCCGCGAGATCATCGCGCGCAACTTTCAGGCGCGCGACGACCTCATGACCCAGGCCGGCCTCGCTCGTGGCCTGCGTCGA
Source organism: Novosphingobium sp. HR1a (assembly GCF_015594425.1). Classification (NCBI taxonomy): domain Bacteria; kingdom Pseudomonadati; phylum Pseudomonadota; class Alphaproteobacteria; order Sphingomonadales; family Sphingomonadaceae; genus Novosphingobium; species Novosphingobium sp. HR1a. The sequence continues at coordinate 18,815 of NZ_JABXWS010000112.1, read as the reverse complement.
TGCCGCTCGGATCTTTTCCGCGATTTGCTGCACCTCGGTTCCGATGCTGGCGGACAGGCGCCGAATGTCGCTGGCGCCCGCTTCGGAGTTCTCGGCCAGCGTGCGCACCTCGTCCGCGACGACCGAAAAGCCCGCCCCGCTGTCGCCTGCACGCGCGGCTTCGATCGCAGCGTTGAGGGCAAGCAGGCTGGTCTGGTCCGACACATCGGCGACATAAGCCCCGATCTCGTCGATGTTTCCCGCTGCCTCTTCCAACGTGGACATCAGATCGACGGTCGACAGCTGTCGCTGCGCACTCAATTCTATGGCCGCGACCGATCCTTCGATCTGCGTGCTGATCTCGGCAAAGCTGGTCTGCACCGCCTCCGTCTGACGACGCGATTGTTCCGCGCGGCTCCGTGCGTCGCGGAAATTCATGCCGAGCGCGGCGATCAGGCCGAGCGATTCCTGCGCCGCGCCCGCCGCCTCCTCTGCCCCGCTCGAAATCTGGGCCATCGTGCGCTGCAACTCGGCGGCCGCTGCCGAGGCTTCGCCCAGGCCGCTCGCCAGTTCCTGCGTCGCCTGGTCGATGCGCTCGGTAGGGGTGGCCGATTTGCGCCTTGCAGCCGGCCGGCGAGTAGTGCTGACTTCCGCTGATGGCGCGACCTCTGCAGCAGCTGAGGTCGTACCCCTTGCACGAGAACCCAAGGTCGATTTCTTTACCAGCGCCATAAGCTCTCTTGTTGTCCATGCAGGAGGCTGTGGCTTACGGCACGGAAGCCCCTGCTACCAGAGTTCGATTTAGATGGTCGACATTGAAGCCGCCTTGAGACAAGGCGCCAGCGATTTTGAGAGCACAAGCCACTGCGGACCGTCCGCTGCCGGGAAATGAAATCCGGGCGTTGAATGACCGACATGGGTGGATGGCGCAAGGGGCTGCTACGCGCCCCATTCCGGTCGCTTAACATTCCAAACATGATTCCCGGAACCTGCCATTCTGCAGCATTAAGATGGGGTTTGATCTGAGGAACCTTAGGTCGTCGGATTCGCAGATTCCAGCACGTGTCTTGTGCGGAAGAATTTGCCGATCCGTCGAAGGCGCCGCTAAATATCGCTCCCTCTATTTCTCCCGGCCCGAGCACAGTCATATGCCGCAAATACCCCGGATGGCCCTGATCGCAGCTTTGGTTACGGCCTACCCCTCGCAAGCAGAGGACAGGCTCAGCATTGACATTTACGCGATCCCCTCACCGTCCATCGTTGACGCGGTAACGGAAGCGAGCGTCGATCTCGCTGCTAGGGGCATGACCACGTTTCATGCGCAAGGCCATCCGGCACACGTCACGCTTTACCTGACGCAATACCCGGCATCCGCGGCGCCTGCGCTGAAAGCTGCTGTCGCCAAGGCCGCGAAGGCGTGTAGGTCATTCCCGCTCACGGTCACCGGCCTGCAAAGGACTGCCTCGAACTGGCTGTTCTTGAAGGTCGAGAGATCGGCCCCTCTGCAAAGGCTGGCCGATGAGATGACGTTGGCGGCAGAACCATTGCGATCGCACGACCTAGCCCCGCCATCGTGGATGAAGGAATACCCTGCAAAGCTGCCCGCTTTCGAACGCTATGGGTCGCCGAACGTGTTCATGCAGTTTGATCCCCACCTGACCCTTCTTGCAAACGAGGCCAATCCAGACCTGGGCAAGTATATGGCGGATGTGGCCTCCCGTCCGCCGCGCGCCGAGGGCGGGGTGACAGGTATTGGTCTGGGGATCGTTGACGCGAACGGGCAACTGGTCAGGACGTTGGCGGAATATCGCTGCAAGGCATGATCACGCTGCTCACGGATGGCGGTGGGCGCTCCTTGTTCGTCAAAGATCCGCGTTGTCACATAACTGTCATATTGACGTTTCCGGAATGCTCGGCCTAGCTCTTCGAAGATTGGAGACCTGCCTTGAAGTTCAAACTGTCGATTGCCGCTGCAGTGACCGCAACTGTGCTCATCGCCGCATCCGCAACCTCGAACGAAAGACCCAGGGGCTATCTGGAACCGGGCGAGTTCGATGTGACGCATGTCGTTGAGCCGGCGCCTCGCCCCGGTGATCCGCGCTACGAAACCGACCGCAAGATTTTCAAGGCCACGCGCAAGCTCGCGGATACCCCGCGCTGGCAGTTGGCCACACAGGATGCCGACTATACGGTGCCGGCGCTGGCGCGCGATTTCAGCTGCGCGGTGGGAGTCAAGCTCACGCCGCAGAATGCCCCGAAGCTCATGATGCTGATCGAACGCGCGGGCTCAGACACGGGTGCGCAGTCCAGCAGGGCGAAAGCGGTCTACCAGCGGCACCGCCCTTTCACGATCGACAAGGGCCGGATCTGCCAGCCCGAATCCGAGCTGTACGACGAGAAGAAGCACGGGATGAGCTATGACTATCCCTCCGGTCATACGACCTGGGGATGGACCTGGGCGCTCGTCCTTTCAAGCATCGCACCCGATCGCGCGCAGCCGATCCTCGAACGTGGCCGGGCTTACGGCGACAGCCGCTTTGTGTGCGGTGCTCATAACGAGAGTGCTGTCGAAGCGAGCATGCTGTCAGCCACCGCCACGATGGCGCTGGTGCAAACCAAGCCCGAGTACCAGGCTGACCGTGCCGCTGCAAAAGCGGAACTCGACGCCCTGCGCCAGACCGGTGAGAAGCCCACCGGCTGCGATGCGGAAGCATTGCTCCTGAATCAGCGGGTCATGCCGCGCTTTTGAAGTTAAGTTGATGCACGCTTCGCTGTTGCCTGCCTTGGCGTCGTAACCCGATTAGGATTGCGTCGACGGCGTTACAGAGTTGAAATATGCCTCTTCAGACGCACGCCCTTCCTTACCGTCGGACAAGCGACGGCCTCGAGATCCTGCTGGTGACGTCTCGCCGCAAGGGCAAGTGGATCCTGCCCAAGGGAAAAATAGAGGCGGGTGAAACGGCGGCGCAACGTGCTGCCATCGAAGCGTTTGAGGAAGCCGGAGTACGCGGCTCGGTCTCGGCCAAGCCCCTGTTGGCGTCCTCACTGGCCGATCCCAGTCAAGCGCAGATCTATCCGCTTGCGGTGCTGGAAGAACTGGAGCAGTGGCCAGAAATGGCCGTGCGACAGCGTGCCTGGTTCTCGGTTTCGGAAGCGCGGGCACGATTGCAGGACGAGGGGATGCTTCGCGCTCTTGCGGCTTTTGCTTCAAGGTTCTCCGACGCCCCAAGCCCTTCAGATCCAAGCGGCTAAGACCCTGAGGTCCAGCTCAGAGCCACCCGCAGGCCTCCGATAGGAGCCTCATCAAACTCCATCGTGCCCCCCGTCGCATCGACCAGTTCCTTGACGATCGCCAGACCGAAGCTGTGGCCCGAACCCGCCTCATCCAGGCGCGCGCCACGTGCGAGGGCGTTATCGATCCGCCCGGCATCCATGCCGGGGCCATCGTCATCGATGAAGACGCAGATCATTCCGGCCTCGGCGATTCCGCTGATCGCAACTCCCCGGCGGGCAACCGGACTGCATTCTCCATCAGCGCGCCGATGACTTCCGTGATCTCGGGCGCAGCCACGGGAGGTCCAGAGCGTCGAAGACGATCTGGAAGACACCACCATCCTGCTGGTCCGGGTCTCGCAGGCCGACATCCGCGCAGGTGCGGCCAGGTTGAAGGAAATGCCCGGCGTGCAGAACGTGAAGGTGTCGAAGAAAGGGACTCGCAAGCGGTAGTGCCTCGGCAGCGCCGAATGGCCACCCGGTGAAGGAGCCCCGCTTCGCTTCTTACAGATCGCAGGTTCGGCCATGCCGAACCTGCCGTGCGACGTGGGAAAAGTCGGAGAACGGTGGCTTGGACTACCGTCGCTTCGTGGTTTTTGCCTCGGCATCCGGAGTTTCAAAAACCCAGTTCAGGTAAGCCGCGATGCGAACGCCAGCCATCTTCAACCGACTGTCGATGTCCTCACGGTGTTGATAGGCGTAGTCGTATGAGAGGGCGGTATCGGTGGGGTAGGCCTTCTTGCGGATCGCAATGCTCTCGTGAATCCAGACCATCGGGTTGCGCTCATTCCACTGAATGACTTGCTGAGGCGTCGTCGAACGCTCCAGCCAATGCGCGTATTCCGAGTAGGACAGCGCCCGCTGCTCGATCATGCTGGAATCCCAGATCGTGTGCAGGTTCGTGGGCTTGTCAAACCATGTGACCTTTACAGCGTTGCCGCCCCTGTCGGTGCCCGTTCCCACGTGAAGCGGCTGATGCAGGTCACCAATGATATGGACGACAAATCGCAAGGCTGTTCGCTGATCGTCGGCCGATGCCTTCGGATCACGCAGGACAGCTGTGTAGCGCTTGAGTGCGCTCAGCCCATCACCCTGTCCGGGTTCATCCGATGGCGCGTAGTCATCGCCTGCCACTGTCACATAGTGCCAGGCAGGCGACGTCTTCTGCCAGAACTCTGCCGGGTCCGATCGCATATCGTCGGGCCAGGTCGCGGCCTCGGCAAGGTCTACCTCACCAAGCAGGATCTCGACCTTAGCCCGCGCCACGCCGCTGAGGTTGTCCTGGGCGATTGCACCTGTGATACGATGCCCTATCGGTCCCCAGGCCATTGCAGGGTTCGAGATGGCAATGGCAGCGCCCATTACGGCCGCAGTGGCGAAACGCATTCGATTTCCTTTGCGAGAGCAGGCGATCCGGCAGACCGCCGCTGCCAACAGTCTTTCACGGATGCCTCTCCTTACTGGCAATTGGAGGGGGCATGTCCACCATCGATGCAGTCTATCGCAAATCGGGGCAGTTTTCCCCGCTATCCACAGGGTGTGGGCAACTGCATGCCTGCGGAGGACCCTGCGATCGCCTATGGTCACGCAATGCGGTTTCTGTGCGCTCTTGGTCGGCATAAGCCATCCTCTGTCTCGATCTCGCGAGGCAAGAACGATGATTATCGAGCGCTCTGCGACGAATGCGGGGTGCCGATGGTCAGCCATGGCAAGAATGCCTGGCGCGCAGCCCAGCCAGCAAGCGTGACCGCTGCAGTCACCACATCTCCGTCTGCCCATTGAGCGCCAACGCGTGGCGCTGAAACGCGACGTGGACCTTTCAGGAATGTTTGAAGTGAGCTGCTTGATTTGCCTCCAACACAGCTAAACGATGGGTGCCAAGCTGGGGGCGCAGCGGTACACGGCGCACGCGGCGCAGTTGGCCGAGGCGTACAGCAGCAATTCATGCAGCTCGCACATTGCTGACCTCCCAAACGGAGGCGACTATGAAAATTTTCAAGCTATCTCTTGCTCTTGCGATGGCAGTCACCGGCATCGGCATGAGTGCCTCGGCAGAAGCCCACCCGCGTGATCATGATCGCTGGGAGCATCGCGATCGGGACCATCATCGCTATCGCGATTATCGCAGGTATGATCGACCACGTCATTGGAGCAATCGCGCATATCGCGATCATCGCCGTTGCTGGACCGAATGGCGTCACCACCGCCGAGTTCGTGTCTGCCGCTAGATTAGAGCGTGTCGCTTACCCGTTAATCGCCGTCGGATAGCGACACACCGTTCCTTTTCCTATGGCCGTTGCCTGCTAATGCCCAGTCCAAGATGGCAATACCGTCCGTCGTGATGAGGCTTAGCGGGCTCGGCTCTTCAACGTCGTATCGCATAAGTCAGCAGTTCCTCTCGTCGCGGCGTAAGTCGCCGAGCGCAGATCGGCTATGATCGGGCCCGGGACCGATTGCGCGGCTGTGGTACGGCGTGAGCTGCCCAGCCGTAACGCGCCCATCCGAAACGTTCGACAGCGATTTTGTCGTGCTTGGAAGCGGACATTCAGATTACATCTCCGCCTGCTACTGTGTCGGCGAGGCTATGAGGTGGTCGCATCGGCTGCCAATCTCGAGTGTGGTCTCAAGGCAGCAAATGGCGGTGAATTCGAGATCGGCGTGCTGGATATCAACCTGCACGGCGTTCAATCCTATCCCATCACTGAAGTTCTGGAAGGCCGTGGCATCCCGTTTGTATTTGTCAGCGGCTACACCGGGGCTGGAGTGGACGCGCGCTTCACGAATGTTCCCAAACTCCAGAAGCCTTTTACCGCTAAGGCGCTTGGCGAGGTGCCATTGCGTGTGCGTCTGAGTGCCTAACGAGGACAGAGTGGCGGGTGGACTGACAATGGCTCGACGCTGCCCCCGGAGCAGGATGAACTCCGGTTGGCCGACAACGTTTTTCTTGCCGATCATCAATTTGGCCGGTTATCCCTGTCGATGGTATTCGACCAGATTGCGGACGCCATTGCTCTGCGTGAGCCGCTCGATGTCGATTGTCCAAGCCGATGCTGCGTTCCGTGGCGCCTCGGCGAAGCGTTGCGCAGGGCGGCTACTGGGTCGGGTTAATAAGGGCATGGCTGCGATCGATCGGGCTGGTCTGACAGATAGGACGAAGTGAATGACGAAAGCGTTGGGGAGCGATATTGCGGCGATTGCGCGCATCGATGCGGTGCCATCCATCCTCGAAATCGCTTGCCGCATCACTGGCCTTCGTTTCGCTGCGGTGGCGCGCGTCACCGACACGAGCTGGACCGCCTGCGCTGTCCGGGATGAAATCGAGTTCGGGCTCGGCGTCGGCGGCTCGCTCGACTTGAAGACCACGATCTGCGACGAAATCCGCGATTCCGGCCAAGGCGTGATCATCGATCATGTCGCGTATGATCCTGTCTTTCGCGATCACCACACGCCGAGGCAGTACGGCTTCGAGAGTTACATCTCGATCCCAATCCTGAGAAAAGACGGGAGCTTCTTCGGGACGTTGTGCGCGCTCGATCCTCTTCCAGCCAAGCTCTCCAACCCCGGCATCATCGCCACGTTCGAGAATTTCGCGCAGTTGATCGGCCTTCAGCTCGACTTGCAGGACGATCTTGTTCGCAAGGAGGATCAACTCCTGGAAGCGGGGCAGACAGCTGAAATCCGCGAACGCTTCATCGCTATTCTAGGGCACGACTTGCGAAATCCGGTCGCTGCTATCGAAGCTGGCATCACCATGCTCGGCAGGACGCAAACCGACGAGAAATCCGGCTGGATACTGACGCAGCTGCTGCAAAGCACCCGGCGTATCAGCTTGCTGATCAATGATTTACTCGACTTCGCACGCGGTCGTCTCGGGTCCGGACTGACGCTGCGGTCGGTGCTCGTGCCGAGGATGTCCGTCCCGATCGAGCAGGTGATCGCGGAACTCCAGATTGTCCACCCAGACAGGATCGTCGACCTGAACCTCAAACTCGAAGAGGCGGTGACGTGTGACGTCGAGCGCATAACGCAACTCGTCTCGAATCTCGTCGGCAATGCCCTTACCCACGGAGCGGTGGACGAACCCATCGCCGTGACTGCGACATCCGCTGGCGGCACTTTCACCCTGAGCGTCTCGAATGGCGGTACCCCGATCCCGGATGAAGTCCTGCCGACGCTGTTTCAGCCGTTCACGCAATCCGCAGAGGGACAATCGGCGAACGGTCTCGGCCTCGGCCTCTTCATAGCAAGCGAGATCGCCAAGGCGCACGGCGGCTCCATTGAGGTTAGTTCTTCTGACGAGGGGACGAGGTTTAAATTGACCATGCCCTGCAGTTGTTGATCGCCTTCTTAGACTCTCGTTAAAATCTTCAGCAATACCGTGAATGGTGAATATCACTAAATGGCCATATGCTAATCATACACTTCGATCGAAGCATTCGGCAGCTTTTGACAGGGGCAGTCATTTACTAAGGCAGTTTTAATTGACCGGCCTTGGTCGGGACGCGATGCACCCTAAGGGCGCTCATTGCTTGTCCGGCAGATCGTCAGGTAACCTGCCGCCTGCCGCCTGCCGCCTGCCGCCTGCCGCCTGCCGCCTGCCGCCTGCCGCCTGCCGCCTGCCGCCTGTCGCCGCCTCGCTCGGCCTGCGCGCGGGTCGGTTCGGGCGCCCGAGACTCGTAGATATCGGTGGTCACTGGCGCTGGACTGCGGTGCCCCTGGCCGGAGATCGTGCCGCTGAAATCGGCGGGGGCGACATTGTGCAAAGGTCCATTTCTGACAATCAAGACATTGCGGCGAACCGATCAACACAGATCGGGACGAATTAGCAGTTGCCGCGTTCAAGGGATTGGCGGGGGCAAACGACAAGGAGACGGATCATGCCTCGCGGAGACAAGTCGAGCTACACCGACAAGCAGAAGCGGAAGGCTGAGCATATCGAAGAGGGCTACGAGGACCGTGGGGTAGGAAAAGAGGAAGCAGAAAGGCGCGCCTGGGCGACGGTCAACAAGGAGTCCGGGGGCGGAAAGAAATCTGGCTCTGGCCGCGGCAAGAAAGAAAACCACGAGAGTTCGCGCAAAGGCGGCCACAAGGGCGGATCGAGCCAGAGCGCGGAAAAGCGCTCTGCGGCCGCAAAAAAGGGCTGGGAAACCCGCCGACGCAGGGGGAATGCCTGATGTGGATCCACAAGATGATAGCGCCGCATACGGGTTTGGGTGGATGGCATGATGCTGGGGTGTCTTCGTGATGAAATTTCAATCTTCACGATCTTCGGGATAGCGGTGTATGACGGAATGGATCTCGGCCATTGTCGAGCAGATGGGGTACTGGGGCATCGCGGTGCTCATGCTGCTTGAGAATGTCTTTCCTCCCATACCCTCTGAAGTGATCATGCCCCTGGCGGGCTACACTGCGGCTGACGGCAGCCTCAACATTATGCTTGTCGTCATATCCGGCACGATAGGGACGGTCACTGGCGCCGCCTTCTGGTGGTCGCTGGCAAGTAAATGCGGTGACCGGCGATTGAAAAAACTGGCTGACCGCCACGGGCGCTGGCTTACCTTATCGGCGAGCGATATCGATCACATCGACGACTGGTTCGATCGGCACGGCTCATGGGCAATTCCCGTTGCCCACATCATTCCTGGACTGCGCACGCTGATCTCGATTCCGGCTGGCGTGTTTGGCACCCCTTTCCCACGGTTTCTCATCTTGACTACGCTGGGATCGGCTGTGTGGAACAGTTTTCTGGCTGGAGCCGGATACGTTCTGGGGAAGCAGTTCTCGGCCGTCGACCGGTACCTCGGGCCTGCTGGCCTAGGGATCATGGCGGCAGTCCTGGTCTACTTTATCTATCGCGTCATCACGTTCCGGCCGAGTAGGAAAGATGCTTGAAGACGACCTGCCCACGACCCTGATGAGGCTCGGTCTTGCGACGGTTCTGGGCCTCGCCCTCGGCTGCGAACGCGAGCGCCGTGGGCACGATGCGGGTTTACGCACGCATGGACTTGTCGCGCTAAGTTCGGGGATGCTGACATTGTCGGCGCTGGAACTCGTCGAGCACCATGCAGAGGGTGATCCCGTTCGCGTCATACAGGGGCTTGCGCAGGCGATTGGTTTTATCGCCGGTGGCCTCATTTTCGTGCGCGGCGGAGATGTGCGCAATATGACGACCGCGGCAAGCCTGTGGATGGCTGCGGCCGTGGGGATCACTGCCGGGGCCGGTCAGTATATCCTCGTCCTGGCTGGCACAGCGCTCGCTCTCCTGCTGCTTGTCGCTGCTTCCCTTGTCGAACGCTATTTTCCAGCAAAGGAAGATACCGATAGTCAGCAAACGACGCAAATGCCGAACCGCCGCGGTGCTGCCGTTCCGCCTCCCTCGAGCAATCAGCTGAACGGAAACGACGAGTAGGCGCCAGGGGCCCGATGCAGGCCATGATGAGCCCTTGCGCGAGAAGGGCCAAATCGCGACCAGGCACAGCACGCCTGATTCTGGTCAAATCGTTAAGCCTGATCCTGTATGATCGTTTGATGGAGAGACGATCCCCATCCCATCGCACCCGTCCGCAGGCGACGATTTTTGGGCAGACGGCAGATGAACTGCTGCCGGAGGCCGTCTATCGCGACCTTCTCGCACCGCTCTTCGCGATGGCGACCCCAATCCTGGGATTTGGCATTCTCTACGCCGTCGTAGGAACACTGGTCCTGGTGAACTGGCACAGCGGGCCGGTTCTTGCGCTGGTACTTTGCTCCAGCATCGTGACCGCAGTTCGCCTTGTGATCATTCGCGCATATCACCGAGCAGGGGGGCTGACTCAGGACATTCCCGCGCTTCGGCGGTGGGAGAAGCGCTACACATGGGCAACATGTGCCTGTGCCGGCCTGATAGCGAGCCTCAATCTGGTGGCGCTCGCAGCGCCCCATCCCCTCGTCCACCTGGCCACCGTCAGCCTGATCTTCACCTTTGGCGCCGGGATCGTGTCGCGCAATGCGGGCCGACCCAGGCTCTGCTGGCTTGGCCAGACGATCACGGTTGTCCCGGTGTCGTTGGGAATGCTCGTGTACGCGACGCGGATCGGTGCTCAGACCGTGACCGGGCAGTTCTTCATACTTGAGGCCATTCTGCTTCTCGTCGTGGCGGCGATGAGCATCGAATCCGTCCGACATCTTTATCAGTCTGCGCTCGAGCATCTGACGACCAAGCATGACCTTGGAAATCTGGCGCGATACGATCCACTCACCGGTCTTGCCAACCGGTTGCTGGTGCGTGAATCCTTTTTCAAACAGGCGCAAACGTGCCGGATCGATCAGCAGGTCGCCATTCACTATCTCGATCTGGACGGCTTCAAGGCCATCAACGACCAGTTCGGGCATCCGGTCGGAGACAGACTGCTGGTCGAAGTCGCCACGCGATTGGGCGCTGCAGTGAGAGGCGATGACGTTGTCGGCCGCCTTGGTGGCGATGAATTCGTGGTCCTTCAACCCGGCGTGCTGCATGCGGACCAGGCCGAGCTTCTTGCGCGCCGCATTATCCGCCAACTTTCCGAAAGCTACCGCATCGACGATACGGAGATGGAGATTTCCGCCAGCGTCGGGATTTCACTATCGCCTGTTCATGGTCTGGACCTCGACAGGCTTCTGCAATGCGCCGACGCCGCGCTGTACCGTTCCAAGAGGAAGGGCAAAGCACAGGTTCATTTCTGTGAGGACTCACCGCCTTCCGGCAGGGGCAGGGCAGTCGCGTAGGCCCTGAACCTGAATGGCGGGCGTTGGTCGAAATAGCCTAATCTGGCAGGTCGCGGAATCGATCTACGTATTTTTGCACACTTCTAAAATTCTGCGATCGGAAATTATTCTGCGGCCATAAGGCACTTTTTGAGGGAGAGGATTCGTGCTCGCTGGATGATTACGTCAGCGAACATAACCCGATCAGGGTGGTCGAAGCCTTTATCAATGAGCTTGATCTGACGGCTTGAGGGCTTGAAGGCATGACCCCGGCATTGACAGGGCGACCCGCTTATCATCCATCGACCATGCCGAATATCGATTTGTAAGGCTATCTCAATAGCACCCAGTCGAGCCGACGGCTCGAACGGGAAGCAGGCCGCAATATCGAGTTGATGTGGCTGACGGGTCGGCTGGCGCCAGAGTTCAAGACGATTGCCAATTTCCCGCGTGACAACGGTGCTGCCATTCGTGCGGTATGCGGGCAGTTCGCGATGCTCTGCCGCAGCATGGGCCTGTTCAGCGGCGCCATGGTTGCGGTGGATGGCAGCAAGTTTAAGGCAGTGAACAACCGGGATCGCAACTTCACGGCGCATAAGGGGGCCGCGCGCATCGAACAGGTCCAGGCCAGCATAGATCGCTATCTGGTCGCGCTCGACCAGGCCGATCGTGGGGACAGTGACGTGCCCGAGATGCGGGCTGACAAGATCCGCGAGAAGGTCGCCGGGCTACGCCGTCAGATGCAATATCTGAAAGACATGACCGCGCAGGTAGAGGCTCCCCTCGACAATCAGATATCCCTCACCGATCCCGATGCTCGGTCCATGGCCACGACCGGCCGTGGCACGGGTGTTGTCGGCTACACTGTACAGGCGGCGGTAGATACCGAGCATCATCTCATCATTGCGCATGAGGTAGCGAACGAAGGCTCCGATCGTGCCCAGCTTGTTCCCATGGGCCGCGTTGCCCTGTACGCCGCTGGCACCCCGGATCTCACGGTGCTTGCAGACAGGGGCTATTACAGCCGTGACCAGATACTGGAATGCCAAAGCACGGGTGTGCTCCCCTGCGTTCCCAAGGTCGATACATCAGGCCGGTCGAAGCTGGGTCTCTTTGCAAGGCCGGACTGCGTCTATGACGTTGTCCATGGTTGCTACCGCTGTCCTGCCGGAGCCCATCTAACGCGAAGCAAGGTCCGTTCGGATCGAGAAGGTGAGATCGGCCACTACCGCAACCTTGCCGCCTGCCATACCTGTCAGCTCAGGCCGCGCTGTACGCCGGAAAAGGTGAAGCGGGTCAAGCGATGGGCGCATGAGGCGATACTGGATGAGATGCAAATGCGCCTCAATCAGTTGCTGGATGCCATGGGCATTAGGCGACAGACGGTCGAACATGTCTTCGGCACGCTCAAAGCCTGGATGGGCAGTACGCCCTTCCTCACCAGGACCCTGAAAAATGTCAGAAAAGAGATGAGCCTCAGCGTTCTGGCCTACAATATGAAGCGTTTGATTTAGATGATTGGCGTCCCGATGAAGATCCAGGTAATCCGGGCCTGATCGCATCATGCCGCCGCGTCGCTACCCCCATCTGCACGCCGCAGCGAAACCGCGTTTTTACACAGCCTCGGTCGGTAGTCGCCGATCTCGGCTGTCGACTCAACTATTGCATGAGTCTCCAGGCGGAGTTTTCCCGGCAGACTTCACGATGCCTTCTGCTGAATATACCGCTCGTACCAGCCAAATGCGATGGATATAAAAATGGACTATCGCCATATAGCGTCTGTAATTCCACCAACATATATCGTCACAGTGTTAGTGCGCACTTTATTGTAATAAAATTAATTCGCGACTTTTCCTTGATGTAATTAAAATGAGAATGGCTAGTTAAACTAATTAAAAGTTATAGAGGTAAGCAATTCTTCTGATCCGACTCCAAGGGACATAGGAGCTGCAATCGAAGGCAGGGCTGTGACGTCAAAAAGTTCGGTAATGTCGCCTTCCAAACGAAACCATTCGACCAGTCCCCCGGTAGACAGATCAATGATCATCACTCCGCACCACGCAGCCAGCCCGCGTGCGTGAAGTTCGGCGTCGAGCGGCAATCCCGCAAACGTTCCATACCGGGGTTTGGAGACTGTAACAAACGCAAGACCGGCGTAAATCTCGAGCCCGCGCATAAAACCGGGAACGAAGGCAAGGTCCTTGCTCGTTCCTTTGATGGGATCGACTTCAACGATATAGCCGCGACCTGAATCGAGCAGGTACACCATGTCTCCGACGGTTCTGGGAGAGTGCGGCATCGAGAACCCTTCGGCAACGATATTTCCGGTCCTGACGTCGATGAGAAGCCCGCCGTCCACGCGATGCTTGCGCCACTGGCCTGGCTCATCGGTGCCCGCGATCGTAGTCACATATGCCGGCGCGCCATCGAGCATGGCAATTCCGTTGAGGTGGCAGCGGTCGCCGGGGGCGAGTTCGGATATGAAGTCGGGTCTCCACAAGGCACGAAAACTGTGCACGGGATCGAGCGTGGCAAGACATGAGAAGCTCGTATTCGCGAAAACCACCTGTCCCGCGGAATCGATCGCCAGTTCGTGAACATCGAGATCGCCGGTAGTGTGGGCACTTCGCGGAATGAATACCGCATCGAAGCGGTCGTTGCCGACCTGACCGGGCCGGAGCATGTTTTCCAGACGCCAGATCTGGAACTTGCTCGCGAGGTAAAGGCTCCCCCTATCCCAGCAAAGTCCCATGGCTTGCGAATAATTTTGTTGATTCAACGATATGCTGCCATCGGGCATCAATCCTACCAGAAACAGTTGCCCGGTCTGGTAGGACGTGAAGCCGAACGAGGTCCTGTGCCGTTGCAGCCATTCAGGGAGCCCCGGCGACACGATGAATTCAACTTTCGGGGACGTGGCCCCTGGATTTTCGGCTTGGGCCACCGCACACGGTCCTTGAAAGGGATTGCGCAGGTTATGCGCAATCCCTGTATTCATCAGAAGCGAATTCGAAGACCGGCGCGGCCACCGGCGCCTTCGATATCGGAACGCGCAGCGCTGTTGTCGCTGAAGGACTTGATGTAAGTTCCCTCGATGAACCCGCTGACACCGCCGACCTGGGCGATTTCGACGCCCAGCTTGGCCTCGCCGTAATCACCCACACGGTTGTTGCGATAGGTAAGAGTCTGGCCTCCGCTCACGAAAGTGACACTATCACGGCCCTTGAATTCGTGAACGTAGTTGCCGCCGGCATAGATCGATGCCTTCGCCCCGAACATGTCGATCTGCGTGCCAAGACGTGCACCGGCACGCCCGCGCAGGCCATCGGCATCATTGAAGTCGACAGCAACACCCTGCGAGGCAAAGCTGTCGAAGTCGGACTTGACGTAGGACACGCTCACCGCCGGTTCGGCGAAGAAGCTGTCGTTACCGAAGCGCAGCCCCGCCTCGACCCTGCCGCCGTAAGCGTCGCCCTTGGACTTGTCGCGGAAACCGCCGCCGGTGCTGCGCGCATCGGCCCAGTAATAATCATACTTGGCCAGACCATTGATAAAGACGTTGCCGGTAGTGAAGCTGCCGTAGACGCCGGCGTTGACAACATCGAAGCTGACCCGATCAGCGGAACCATCGAATTGCATCGACGAAGAGATGTAGCCGCCGGTCAAGCCGAAGGCGAAACCGCCACGCTCGCCGCTACCCCCGCCGATGTCAAGACCGACCTGCCCACCGAAGTAGTCCTGCTTGTAGCCGGTGTTAACGGCGCGGGTTGCGCCGAACGCGGTGAAGTTGCCACCATTGTCCCGGTCTTCCACGGAGCCGTGCATCTGCACCCAGATCTTGCCGGTGGTTTCTCCCTCGCCTTCTGCCCAGAGCTGGTCACGGCGAGCCTGCAGCTGCGCGCTGACGACATCCGCCGACTTCAGCCAGAGGCTGCGAACGCCCTCCACATAGTTCAGGGTGCGCAAGGCCGCATCGCTTGGTCCACCCACAAGGCTGTAGGAGAAGTCGGTCGGGTTGTAGACGACGTCGTAGCGAACGAGACCAGCGTCCATCCCGCCGCCGGCACCGCCGAGGTTGAACGCGTTGGCTGAAGACGCAGCGCCAGCCTGAACGACGACCGTACCGGGGTTGAACAGAACCTCGGTTCCGGTCTGACGCAGAAGGATGGTGGTGCTGCCCGTTGCGCCAGCGCCGAGGACCAGGCGATCCGACGCGCCGGTGCCCAGATTGGCGTCCAGACCGAGCTGCGAAGCGCCGGAGCCCGCGAAGGTACCCGGAACGACCAGCCTGTCGCCCGTGACGCCATTGCGCAGATCAACGAGACCGGAGTTGTTGAACTGCTCCAGCCCGGTCAGCGTCACCGTCCCTGCGATGGTGCGCCCACTGGAGAGTGCGACCGTGCCGGTGTTGTTGAACACGTCGCTGCCGGCGCCGAAGTCGGGGTTTTCAGCCAGGACGAAACGACCACTGTTGTTCACGACGTCGTTGCCCGCGGTAAGCATGATGTCGCTTCGCAGGGTGCCGCTGTTGTTGATGGTCGCGGGACCGCCGGTGACGGCGATCGTGTAGCCATTCTGCGCTGCGCCCAGCACACCGGCGTTATTGATCGTGGTTCCGTTGACGGAATTCGCGGTGATCAGATTGCCATTCGCCGAAGCTATCGTGCCGTTGGCGGTGACGAAGACGCTTGCCATGTCACCGGCGGTGACGAAGACGGCATCGGCCGCGGCTCCGGTGGTCGATACTGCGCCGCGCACGGTCGCAGATGCATCGCCGGTGGCCGTAACATTGACGGCCCGCGAAGTTGCGCCGGTGGACGCGACGTTGCGAACGTCCGCGCTGGCATTGCCGCCCGTGGCGATGACAGTGACGGCGTCGGCAGGCCCGCCGTAAAGGCCCTGGCCGGCCATCGCGGCCGTGCCGGTGACGACGACGCTGGCGTTCGCACCTTGCGCATAGATCGCGCTGCGGCTGGTCGCGGTGTCAGCCGCATCGGCTGCGACAGTCGACACGTTGTTGGCCGAGATCGCAACGTCGCCGGTTGCCGAAGTGGCGTAGATGCCGAAGCCGCCGCGACCCGTGGAGGCGACATCGCCGGTGGTCGTCACGTTCACAGCGCCGGTATCGGAATAGCCGTAGATCGCCGAGGAGACAGCACCAGTCGCGGTGACATCGCCGCCGGTGATGTTGACGTCCCCGCCGCTCGAGCCCGCGATCACACCCGTCGACAAGGTGCCCGAGGTCGAGACCGCGTCGAAGTCGACGGTGCTGCCGCCTTCGCCCGAAATCGCCTGAATGCCGGTGGCATTGAAGCCGGTGGTGGCAACGGTGGTTGCCGAGACCGCGGCGCTTCCGTTACGCGCGGTGGCGTAGATGCCCTGCGCGCCATCGCCGGCGGTGTCGACCGCACCGGTGGTGGTGACGGTGACATTGCCGGTGTCGCTGTTGGCGGCAACGGCAATGGCATTGCTGCCGGTCGTGGTGACCGGACCGGTGGTGACGATCACGTCGCCTGCGGCCGCACTCGCATTCACGCCGCGTGCGCCAAGCCCCGCGGTGTTGATCGACCCGGAGGTCACAGAGACATTTCCAGTTCCCGCAGCGGTCGCGGTGATGCCGGTGGAATTGGGCAGGAAGAAGAAGCTGCTGCCATCCACGCCGGTGGTCGTCACATTGCCGGTCGCGACCGTGACGTCACCGTCGATGCCGCCGATCGCACGCACGCCGCCCGCGAGCGAACCGGAGGTCGACACGTCACCGATCGTCACCGAAACCGGGCCGCCGATGCTCGTGAGTTCGACCGCGTTTGCATTCGCGCCCGAAGTGGCGACCGTAGCGGTCCCCCCGCTAAGGGTAATCGCTTCGGTTCCCGAGGTGTTGATGAATACGCCGCGGGTTCCATTGCCGCTAGTCGCAATAGAAACGTCGTCATCCAGCTGCACGACCAGGCCATCAGCTTGAGCAGGGTAGGAAATGCCAGAGGCGTAGAGGCTCCCCGCCGCGCAGACCACAGTGCCGCCACCTGCACCAGGGATTCCGCACTCGTTGTCCGCAAGTGCCGGGGAAGAAAAACCGACCAGACCCATTACGATGGGTGCCAGCGCGCTGCCGAGCTTAAGCCGAGCGCCGACGGACGCTGACGCGCCGCGTCGTGAAACTATCGATTTCATATGTTCTCCCTAGGCGAAACCTTTTGTCGCATCTCGAGACTGTTGCGCGGTTCCGCCGACGCCCAGCACCACTCGCCCGATTTTTCGGCCAAGCAATCCTGATACCTTGGGCAAGGGTTTTCGATCCCAAGCTCACTGAAAATAAATAAATATTTCATTTGAAACTAAAACTTGACGGCGATGTTCGCGAGCGATTTGGGTGTCGAGCATATGCCGTGGATATTTATGCGCTCGGCAAGGAGACAGCGCATGTTCAGCATGAGCCAGAGTTTGACGAGCCATCGACGCTCGGGTCTTGCTTTAAGCGTACCGCTCGGCCCAGATTATGACTCTATGGGTGCAGTAACCTGGCGTTGACCCCTGGCAAAACACCTTCTCGGACTCGCAGCGGCAATTTTTCAATCTCCAGTCCCAGAGTAGTAGCCTTCCATTTTCTGAACGCCGAACCGGCCGATAAGAAACTCCGGGTTCCGAGCCCTGACCAGGCTGACGCCAGCGTTCGCCTCATCAAGCCTTTAAGGGAGATGCTGGACTTCCTGATTGGGACTACATCCTGTGAATAGCCGCGAGCACCGCGCTCCATTCGAGCAATTTGGATTGAAACTGTTCCGCTGAGAATGCGTAGCGCGGTTACCAATGAGGGCAACTGCAAGGTGGTGCAGGATGTTCGAAGCTGCCCTCAGGTCAGCGCGATCAGAAGCGGAAGCTGCTGGTCGCCATGACGCTCTGAGTGTCGAACTTGTCGCCGCGATTGATGCTGGCTCCGCCCGAAGGGGTGATGCGGAAGGGATTGGTCGCAGGCGCCGTTCCGGCACCGACATCGACACGGTAATCGCCGGCATTATAGCGGGTGTAGAGGTAGCGCGCACCGATCGAGAGTTTCTTCGCGACCTTGACTTCAACGCCGCCGCCGACGTTCCAGCCCCAGGCATCTTCCTTACGGTTGACCTCGGTACAGATGTTCGCCCCGTTGCTGGTCGCGAAGCTGTTGCTCACCTTGGCGGAGGACAGGCCGCCCGTCACATAGGGCATGATGCCGCTGCGCGTTGTCACGCCGAGCCGGGCACAAGTTGTGCAAAGGATCGTTGATGCTTCGGCGAAGCAGGGACGAGACCGGCGAATGCAAGAAGCGAGTTTTGCCTCACGGTCGGAAAACCGGGCACTTTTGGTCTCGGCGATCCATCTTGCCGCCAGCGGCGATGCGGCCGGATTGCGCAATGTCTATGACCTTACCTCCGCCAAGTTGTTCGGTATTTGCCTTCGCATCTGCGCGGACCGGGAAGCGGCGGAGGATGTGCTACAGGATGTCTACGTGAAGGTCTGGAGACGGGCTGCGTCGTTCGACGCCTCTCGGGCCAGTCCCGTAAGTTGGCTCGCCGCGATCGCGCGCAACGCCGCTGTCGACTGGCGCCGGGCCGAACATCGCCATGACGCCATCCCCGATGAAGCGATGGCCGAAATCGCGGACGATGCGCCGCTCGCCGACACGCTGATGGAAGGGGATGAGGAGAGACGCAGGCTACTCGTCTGCCTCGAAGGCCTTCCCAGCGA
Source organism: Novosphingobium sp. HR1a (assembly GCF_015594425.1). Lineage (NCBI taxonomy): Bacteria > Pseudomonadati > Pseudomonadota > Alphaproteobacteria > Sphingomonadales > Sphingomonadaceae > Novosphingobium > Novosphingobium sp. HR1a. The sequence continues at coordinate 119 of NZ_JABXWS010000112.1, read as the reverse complement.
GCAGTCCGGCGCCATCCGCAGCGCGTTCCTTCAGGGCCTTACCTACCAGCAGTTGGCGGACCGCAGCGATACGCCGCTCGGCACGGTCAAGAGCTGGATCCGGCGCGGCATGCTCAGGC